>NZ_JAPWHT010000191.1:0-18314 GCF_027270795.1 Streptomyces sp. ActVer | reverse complement strand
GCCGCTGAGGCCTCCCGCGGCGAGCCCGAACGCGCCGCCCGCCTCCTTGGCGCGGGCACCCGCCTCTGGCACGCGGCCGGGCTCCCCCAGCTCGGCGACACCGGGACGACCGTCTTCCGCCGGGAGTACGCACGCCACCTCCGCAAGGCCCTCGGCGACACCGTCTTCACCGAAGCGGTGCGCGAGGGACGGGAGTTGAGCCCGGAGGCGGCGATCCGGCTCGCACTGGACGGCGCACTCGACGAACCGGACCTCTGAGCGACACCGGTCCGCGACCGCAGTCGTGTGACGGATGGCAGGCGTGAGTCATGTGCCGGATGGCAGGCGTGCCGGACCTCTGCCCCCTGCCCCTCCGGCCGGGGGCGACCGTCCTCGGCTCAGAGCCAGCCGTTGCGCCTGAAGCCCCGGTGGATGACGAAGCAGAGGGTGGCGATGACGCCGAGGACCAGGGGGTAGCCGTACGTCCAGCGCAGTTCGGGCATGTGGTCGAAGTTCATGCCGTAGAGACCGCAGATCATGGTGGGGACGGCGACGATGGCGGCCCAGGCCGTGATCTTGCGCATGTCCTCGTTCTGGGCGACCGTGACCTGCGCGAGGTGGGCCTGGAGGATCGAGTCGAGCAGCCCGTCGAAGGCGTTGATCTGCTCGGTGACGCGGGCGAGATGGTCGGCGACGTCGCGGAAGTACGGCTGGATGTCCGGGGAGAGGGCCGCCGGCGGCTCGTGGGCGAGGATCTGCAGGGGGCGGGCCAACGGGACCACGGCCCGTTTGAGCTCCAGGAGCTCCCGCTTGAGCTGGTAGATCTGACCGGCGTCGCCGCGTGCCGTGTGCTCGGCGAAGACGGCGGTCTCGACGGCCTCTATGTCGTTCTGTACGGCGTCCGTGACCTCCAGATAGTCGTCGACCACATGGTCCGCGATGGCGTGCAGGACGGCGGAGGGCCCCTTCGCGAGCTGCTCCGGCAGGCTCTCCAGGGCTTCGCGGAGCGGGCCCAGGGAGCCGTGGCTGCCATGCCTGATGGTGATCACGAAGTCGCGGCCGATGAAGACCATCAGCTCGCCGGTGTCCACCACCTCGCTCGTCGCGGTGAGCTGCTCGTGCTCGACGTAGCGCACGGTCTTGAAGACGGCGAACAGCGTGTCGTCGTACCTCTCCACCTTCGGCCGCTGATGGGCGTGCACGGCGTCCTCGACGGCCAGCGGATGGAGGCCGAAGAGCTTGGCGAGGCCCGCGAACTCCTCGTCCGTGGGCTCGTGCAGTCCGATCCAGACGAAGCCGCCCCTGCCCTTGCGGGCCCGCCGGATGGCCTCGGCCGGTGCCCAGTCGCCGGGCTGCCGTCCGCCCTCGCGGTAGACCACGCAGTTCACCACCGCGCTGCCGAGCGGGGAACGGGCGGGATGGCTGAGGTCCACAGTGCGGCGGTAGGCGCGGCGCACCGCTCTGCTCAGGCTGCTGATCATGGGCACGGGTTGGGCTCCTTCGGTGACCGGGTCAGTGTGCCACCGAATTCCGTTCACTCCGCGTATGGGGCACCGGGCCGCTGACCGGTACGAACACCTCCGGGCGAGGACGGGCCGTCACCCGCCCGGAGGTGGGTCCTCGCCTACAGGCCGACGTCCCGGCTGCGGATGTCCTCCAGCGACTCCCGGCGGACGAGGAGCCGGGCGTGACCGCGGTCGACGGCGACCACGGGCGGGCGTCCGACGAGGTTGTAGCCCGAGGCCATGGAGAGGTGGTACGCACCGGCCACCGGCACGGCCAGCAGGTCGCCCGGATGTACGTCACCGGGCAGCCGCACGTCCGAGGCGAGGATGTCGCCCGCCTCGCAGTGCCGGCCGACCACGGTGACCGGGTCCGCCTCCGCGGTGGAGTGGCGTCCGATCAGCCGGGGCGCGTACCGCACTCCGTAGAGCGCGGGGCGCGGGTTGTCGCTCATCCCGCCGTCCACGGCCACGAAGGTGTGCTCGGCGGTCCGCTTCACCGCGAGCACGTGATAGAGGGCGAGGCCCGCCGGTCCGGCGATGGCGCGCCCGGGCTCGATCAGCAGCCGCGGCACCGGCAGTCCGGCTGCGGCGCAGCTCTCGACGAGTCCGGCGCGCACCTTGCGGGCCAGCGTGGTGAGGTCGAGCGCCTCCTCCCCCGGCCGGTAGGCGATGCCGTGGCCGCCGCCCAGGTCCAGTTCGGGCAGTACGACACCGTGGGCGTCGCGCACGCGGGCCATCAGCCCCACCATGCGTCGTACGGCCGCGAGATACGGCTTGACGCTGGTGATCTGCGAGCCCAGGTGGCAGTGCAGGCCGGTGAGTTGCAGTTGGGGCTGGTCGAGGATGCGGGCGATGGCGTGCTGGGCGTAGCCGTCGGTGAGGGTCAGGCCGAACTTCTGGTCGTCCGTGCCCGTCCGGATCTTTTCGTGGCCGCCTGCGCTGATGCCGGGGACGACCCGCACCATCACCCTCTGGTGTCCGTCGGGGCCGACCGCCGCCGCGAGCCGCGCGATCTCCGACGGGCTGTCGATCACGATGCGTCCGACGCCCAGGCGCAGCGCGGTCTCCAGGTCGTGCGGCGACTTGGCGTTGCCGTGCAGCACGATCCGCTCGGGCGGGAAGCCGGTGGTGACGGCGAGTTCCAGCTCACCGGCGGAGCACACGTCCAGGCCGAGGCCCTCCTCCTCGACCCAGTGGGCCATGGCACGGCACAGGAACGCCTTGGCGGCGTAGAGGACTTCGGCCTCGGGGAAGGCGGCCCGGTAGGTGCGGCTGCGTGCGCGGACCTCGCCCTCGTCGAGCACGTAGACGGGGGTGCCGAAGCGGTCGGCGATCTCGGTGAGGGGTACGCCGCCGACGGCGAGGTCTCCCCGGTCGTGCCGGACGGTGGAGGCGGGCCACACCGACAGGTCGTCGGCGGCGCGGTTGGTGACGGCGGGCTCGTGCAGAGTGGTCATCGCGGGTTCCCTTTCCGGCCTCAGACGGTCCGTACGGCCCGTACGGCGCGGGTGTTCGCCCCGCTCGCGCGCGGCACCCCGGCGGCCCGCGGATCCCATGCGCGGGGCGCTGGTCCGGCCAGGGGCGCGGAGAACTGCGGGTCCACGGTGACCGTGGTGACGCCGAGCGGTTCGGTGAGGGCGCGGAGCACGGGCTCGGCGAGCCGGATCCAGGCCTGCCCGTCCCCGAGGGTGGCGGTCAGCCGCTCACTGCTGGTGAAGCCGACGGCGGTCCGGGCCCCGAGGGGTGTGCGGAACAGCCGGGTCGAGCATCCTGCTGGTCCCGGCCGGACGGGTACGTACAGGGGCCCGGCCGGGAACCGTTCTGAGGGCTCGGGGTCTTCGGCGCACGCGAGGTCTGTCATGGGATGCCTCCTGGAGGATCCGGGTGGTGGGGCGTGATGCCGCCCCGGCGCGGGGAGGCGAACCCGGGGCGTGCCACGAAGGTATGCCCGCTCCCCCGGACTCCCCCGGCCACCGACGCGCTTCATGACGGGATGCTGACGGAGAACCGCCGCGGACTGACGGGACGCTGACGCGAGGGAACCCCGGAGCAAGACCCTCGTCCCTGCTCCACGGGCCGCCCGGCGCCGGTGACGGCCGCGACGGCGGATACAGCGAGGTCCCGCCGACCGTCGGGTCGGCGGGACCTGGGACGGGCCTCCGGGCCCGGTTTCCTGAGGGTGGCAGGCTCAGGCCTGTGTCTCGCTGATGTTGACCATCCAGGGGATGCCGAACCGGTCCGTACACATGCCGAACACGTCGCCCCACATCTGCTTCTCGAGCGGGACGGCCACCGTGCCGTCGGCGGACAGCTTCTCCCAGTAGCCACGCAGTTCGGCTTCGTCGTCACCGCTGAGGCTCACCGAGAAGTTGCCGCCCGGGGTGTACTTCATGCCCGGCGGGGTGTCGGCGCCCATCAGCGTGAACCCGCTCGGGGTCTCCAGCATGCCGTGCATGATCTTGTCCGCTTCGGGGCTGTCCGCCATACCGGACTCCCCGAAGGTGTTCAGCGCCAGTGTGCCGCCGAGGACCTCCTTGTAGAACTCCAACGCCTGCCTGGCGTCACCGTCGAAGCTGATGTACGGATTGAGGCGCGAGGCCATGAAAACCTCCCAGATCGGGCCAAACAATCAGATCTGCGCAGACTAGCGCGGCCCACTGACAACGGCCCGTCGTGGCTGATGGGCGCGTACGAAGGACAGATGAACCGTCGGGGATCTCGCCGCGCAGGGCGCTTCCGGCCAGGAGGCAGCCGGGCCGATCGGCAGGCACGGTCCCCGCCCCGGCTCTTACGCCATCCGTAGCGATCTCGCCGAACCTGACGCGGTCCTGACGCCCCGCCGGGCAGGGCTCCCCGGGTTCGGGCCGCTCCCGCGCTTACGCTCGCGCCGTGTTCAACGTGACGGGTCTGCTGAAACGCCTGGTGATCGGCCGGGCCAGGCGCAGTGAAGAGCTCCAGGGGACACTGCTGCCCAAACGGCTCGCCCTGCCGATCTTCGCCTCCGACCCGCTGTCGTCGGTGGCGTACGCGACGCAGGAGATCCTGCTCGTGCTCACCCTCGGCGGGCTGGCGTATCTGCACTTCACGCCGTGGATCGCGCTGGCGGTCGTGTCCCTGATGACGGTGGTGGTGCTCTCGTACCGCCAGGTGGTGTACGCCTACCCGAGCGGCGGTGGCTCGTACGAGGTGGTCTCCACGAATCTCGGCCCGTCGGCCGGTCTGGTGGTGGCGGCCTCGCTGCTCGTCGACTACGTGATGACGGTGGCCGTCTCCGTCGCCTCGGGGGTCGACAACATCATCTCGGCGATCCCCCAACTGGCCGATTACCGCGTCCCGTTGGCGCTGGCCTTCGTGGCGGTCCTGACCGCCATGAACCTGCGCGGCACCCGCGAGTCCGGGAACGCCTTCGCGGCGCCGACGTACCTGTTCATCGGCGGCGTGCTGATCATGGTCGGCACCGGTCTGGTCCGCTATCTCCTCGGTGACGCGCCGGTCGCCGAGAGCGCGAAGTACGGCGTGACACCGGAGCCCGGGGACGCGAATCTCGCCGGGCTGGCGCTGCTGATGCTGGTCCTGCGCGCGTTCTCGTCCGGCTGTACGGCGCTGACGGGTGTGGAGGCGATCTCCAACGGCGTGCCGGCCTTCCGCAAGCCCAAGTCGCAGAACGCGGCGGCCACGATGGTGGCGATGGGAGCCATCGCGATCGTCATGTTCGTCGGTGTCACCACGCTCGCGATCGTCTCCAAGGTGCACATCACCGACGACTCCTGCCGGCTCACCGGCCTGGACGGCAACTGCGAGGGCCATACGCAGCGCACGGTCATCGCACAGATCGCGGCCGCCGTGTTCGGCGGTGAGAACAGTGTCGGCTTCTACTTCATCCAGGCGGCCACCGCGCTGGTGCTGGTCCTCGCCGCGAACACCGCGTTCAACGGCTTCCCGCTGCTCTCCTCGATCCTCGCCCAGCACCGCTATCTGCCGCGTCAGTTGCACAACCGCGGCGACCGGCTCGCCTTCTCCAACGGCATCCTGGCGCTCGCGGTCGTCGCCGGTCTGCTGCTGTGGGGTTTCCAGGCGAACGTCACGAACCTCATCCACCTCTACATCCTGGGCGTCTTCACCTCGTTCACGCTGTCGCAGACGGGCATGGTCCGGCACTGGAACCGTGAGCTGCGTGCCACGACCGACCCGGCGCTGCGCCGACGCCACCACTCGGCGCGCGTGATCAACGCGCTGGGCGCGGTGGTCACCGGCCTCGTCCTGGTGATCGTGCTCGCCACGAAGTTCCTGGAGGGCGCGTGGCTGGCGGTGCTCGCCGCGATCGTGCTGTGGGTGATGATGCGGGGCATCCGCCGGCACTACGACGCCACCTCCGCGGAGCTCGCCGTGACGGATCCGCGCGAGGAACTCGTCCCGCCCTCAAGGGTGTTGGGCATCGTGCTGGTCTCGACACTGCACAAGCCGACCCTGCGGGCACTGTCGTACGCGCACGCCCTCCGGCCCGACCGGCTGGAGGCACTGACGGTGTCGGTGGACCGCGACGAGGCCCTCGCGCTGCGGGAGCGCTGGGAGGAGTACGGCATCGACGTGCCCCTCAAGGTCATCGACTCGCCCTATCGCGAGGTGACGCGGCCGGTGGTCGAGTATGTGCGCTCGCTGCGGCGGGAGAGCCCTCGGGACGTCGTGGCGGTGTTCATCCCCGAGTACGTCGTCGGCCACTGGTGGGAGAACCTGCTGCACAACCAGTCCGCCCTCTGGCTGAAGAGCCGTCTGCTGTTCACGCCCGGCGTGATGGTCACCAGCGTCCCCTGGCAGCTGAGCTCCTCGGCGCGCGCCGACCGTCCCAGCGCCCGGGCACCGGGCTCGGTCCGCCGCGGCGAGCCCGCCTACACGAGGGCGCGCGAGGACAGCGACCTGAGCCGACACTGACCGGCACCCCCCGCACCAGCCAACAGGCGGCTACGGACGGTGACGGGTGGTTGCATTCCGGACGGGCGCCGTACGACACGCGTCAATTTCGTCGGCCGGAGAGTCAGCGAAGCATCAAGTCGCTCCCACGGCGTGACGCGCGTGCCTACCGTCGCCGCCATGTCTCGACGTATCGAGGGGCCCGCGTCCGGTCGTTTCCCCGATGTGCCGGCGTACGACGACGGCACCTGGGTGCACGACCGCGCGTGGGCGGGCGAGGCGCGCTCGGCCGTGGGCTGTGCCGTGCTGATGCTGGGGCTGCTGCTGGTGTTCGACGCGGGTTCGGGACGCCTCACGGCGTTGCGGTTCCTGCTGTGGGCGGCGCTGGCCTTCGTCCTGTTCGCCGTGCTGCTGCCCGCCCGCGTGTCCGCGTGCGAGGGCGAGCTCGTGTGCCAGGGCCTGTTCGGGCACCGGTCCGTGTGCACGGACCGGCTCGTCGCGGTGTGCCGCTCGGACGGGGTGGCCCAACGCCTCGTCCTGCGCGACGAGTTCGGCGGACGCGTCGAGTTCGATCCCCGGGTCCTGGTCGCCAACCCCGCGCTGTGGCGGCTCCTGGACGAGGGCGCGCGGGCCTCGGCGGCGGGCGGCTCGCTCGTCTGCGGTACGACGGAGCTGCGGCGCCTGTCGGAACGGCTGGACCGGGAGACGGCACGAACGGTGTTCCGGATCTCCGGGCTTGAGTAGCCGCTCCAGGAGCCCCGCCGGCAACTACCCCTCACTACCCGCCTTCGTCGCCACCACCATCCGACAGCAGGGGCTGCCGTCACTCCGGCGCCCGAACTCGGGGAGGGCGTAGAGCTCCACCGAGAAACCGGCGCGGGCGAGTTCCCGTCGTACGTCGTCGAGGCGGAACTCCCGGTAGTACATGACGAACGGGGGACGCCACACGGCGTTCCGTACGCGCATCGCCGCGTCGAAACCGAGCAGGGCCCAGTAGCCGCGCGAGCCGGGGCGGGCGGGGGCGCCGATCGGGAAGGCGAACCGTCCGCCGGGCCGGAGCACCGAGCGGACCTGCGCGAACAGCCCCGGCAGCTCACTGGGCAGGAAGTGTCCGAACGCCCCGAAGCTCACCACCAGGTCGAAGGCCGGACCGAACGGAAGGGCGCGGGCGTCACCGCGTACCCAGGTGGCCGACGGCCCGCCGGGGCGTGCCGCCCGTTCCCGGGCCACGGCGAGCATGCCGGTGCTGATGTCGACGCCGGTGACCTGCTCCCGGCACACCGACCGCAGCACGTCCATGCCCGCGCCGGTGCCGCAGCACAGGTCGAGTCCGCTCTCGAACGGGCCGATCCTCCTGAGTGCCCGCGCGACGGACCGCAGCACCGAGTCCGGCGTACGGAAGGGGGTGTGGTCGAACTTCGGTGCGAGGAGGTCGTAGCCGTGCTCGACGGACGACAGCGCCTGTACGGCGAGTTCGCGGAACGTGGGGCCCTGCGGGGTGAACATGGCTGCTCAGCGTAGGCGTTCCACTGGGGTGCGGGGATTCGCCTGCGGGTTCGTTGCGGCTTGTCGCGCAGTTCCCCGCGCCCCTTTGGGGCGCGCCCGCCCCAGGCTCTGGCCATGGCGCGGCCTTCCCCGGGCTTCGG
Source organism: Streptomyces sp. ActVer (assembly GCF_027270795.1). Lineage (NCBI taxonomy): Bacteria > Bacillati > Actinomycetota > Actinomycetes > Kitasatosporales > Streptomycetaceae > Streptomyces > Streptomyces sp. ActVer. The sequence continues at coordinate 10,276 of NZ_JAPWHT010000191.1, read as the reverse complement.
TCGCGCTGTCACTCTCCACCCATGAACTCCTTCCGTCCCGCACCCTCCTGGCTGGCCGATGCCGTGTTCTACCAGATCTATCCGCAGTCGTTCGCGGACTCGAACGGCGACGGGACCGGTGACTTCGACGGCATCGCCGAGCGTCTCGACCATCTGGTCTGGCTGGGGGTGAACACGGTCTGGCTGAACCCGTGCTTCGTCTCGCCGTTCGGTGACGCGGGGTACGACGTCGCCGACTATCTGAACGTGGCTCCGCGCTACGGATCCAACGACGACCTGGCGAAGCTCGTCGACCGGGCGGGCCGCCGCGGCATCCGCGTACTCCTCGATCTGGTCGCCGGGCACACCTCCGCCGAGCACCCGTGGTTCAGGGCCTCGGCGAACGATCCGGACGACCATCGCTACATCTGGGCGCCGGAGGGCCGGCCGGACGGTTTCGTGGCCTCGCCCGGAAGCCGGCCGGGCGCGTATCTGCCGAACTTCTTCGACTTCCAGCCCGCTCTCAACTTCGGTTACGCGCGCGAGAGTTCGGCCGAGCCATGGCGGCAGCCGGTGGACGCGGAAGGTCCGCGCGCCAACCGTGAGGCCCTGCGCACGGTCATGGACCACTGGCTGAGCCTCGGCCTCTCGGGCTTCCGCGTCGACATGGCCGCCTCGCTCGTCAAGGACGACCCGGACAAGGCCGGGACGAGCAGGATCTGGGCGGAGCTGCGCCACTGGCTGGACCGTACGCACCCGGACGCGGTGTTGCTCTCCGAGTGGGGCGAGCCCGAGGTGTCGGTTCCGGCGGGGTTCCACACGGACTTCTTCCTGCACTTCGGCGGCCCCACCGACGGCCTGGCGCTGCGCTCGCTGTGGAGCAACGGCACCGGCACCGTCAATGAGACCTGGGACCCGCTCGACTGCTTCTTCGACCCGAGCGGCCAGGGCTCGCCCCGCCCGTTCGTCGAGGGCTGGCAGCGGGCCTCGTCCGCCCTGGGTGACAGCGGCTTCATCTCCCTGCCCACCGCCAACCACGACTTCTCGCGCCTCAACTGCGGCCCCCGCACGGCCGAACAGCTCCCCGCCGCCTTCGCCTTCCAGCTCACCTGGCCCACGCTCCCCGCCATCTACTACGGCGACGAGATCGGTATGCGCTACATCCCGGACCTCCCCGACACCGAGGGCAGCGTGCTCGGCCCGCGCTACAACCGGGCGGGTTCCCGCACCCCCATGCAGTGGGACGACGGCCCCAACGCGGGCTTCTCGACGTCCGACCACCCCTACCTGCCGGTCGACCCCGCCCCCGACCGCCCCACCGTCGCCGCCCAGCGCGCCGACGACACGTCCCTCCTCCATCTCGTACGCCGTCTCATCGCTCTCCGCACGACGACCCCGGAACTCGGGGCGGGCGGCTCGGTGGAGGTCCTGCACGCCGGATACCCGTTCGTGTACGTACGCGGCGGGCGGTATCTCGTGGTCGTCAACCCCCAGCAGGGGCAGGCGAGTTACCGCCTCGACGACATCCGGCCGGGGCGAGCCCTGGAGGCATCCGGTGTCGGGACCGACGGTGACACCGTCACGGCTCAGGGCTTCGGGTTCGGGATCTTCGACGTGCTCGGGTAGTCCGGCCCGGGTCCGGCAGAGCTGCGCCCGGCAGGCCGTCGCCTCCGGCCGAGGAGGACGAGTGCGACGGCCGTCCCGACCACCGCGAGGACGACACACGCGACGAACGCGGCCCGGTAGCCCGCTGTGAGGGCCGCGAGCCGGTCCGCCCCGCTCGTGTACGACACCGCGACCGAGGAGACGACGGCGACACCGAAGGCACCCCCGATCTGGAAGGCCGCTGTGTTGATCCCGGAGGCCACCCCCGACTCCCGCTCCCCCACTCCGGTCAGCGCGGCGATGGAACCGGCGACCGCGCAGGCACCGAGACCCAGCCCGAAGACCAGCAGCCCGGGGAACAGGTCGCGCACGAACCCGCCGTCCACCGGCACCCCGGCCAGCAGCAGGCTGCCCACGCCGACCAGCGTGAGCCCGCCGACCGCGACCGGACGCGGGCCGACACGGGTGACCAGGGCCTGTCCGGCGTACGAGCCGATCACGGCCGTCACCGGCATCACGACGTTGTAGAGGCCGAAGCGCAGCGGCGAGTGGCCGAGAACGCCCTGCCCGTACTGGGAGAGCGTGTACGACATCCCGAAGGCACTGCCGCCGAGCAGGAACACCACGAGGTTCCCGCCGCTCACCCCACGCGAGCGCAGCAGTCGCAACGGCACGAGAGGTGCCTTCGACCGGGCCTCGACTCGTACGAACAGCAGCGCCAGAGCGGCGGAGGCGGCCAGCAGGCCCAGCGTCTGCGCCGACAGCCATCCGGCCCGGGGCGCATCGACGACGGCGTAGACACAGGCGAGGAGCGCCGCCGTGACGGCCAGGGCGCCGGCCGGATCGTACGAGCGGATCCGTGCCTCGGTGCGGCTCTCGCGCAGCAGTACCGGGCTCAGGGCGAGCAGCACCAGCGCGACGGGCACGTTCAGGAAGAACACCCACTCCCAGCCGAGGACGTCGGTGAGCGGGCCGCCGATCAGCAGCGCCGCCGTGGCGCCGAAGCCGCCGCTGCCGGACCAGAGGGCGAGGGCCTTGTTTCGCTCGGCGCCCTCCTCGAAGGTGTTCAGGAGGATGGAGAGCGCGGTGGGTGCCATGACGGCGGCCGACACGCCCTGCACGGCGCGGGCGGCCACCAGCACGCCGGCCGTCCAGGCGAACCCGCACAGCAGTGAGGACATCGCGAAGAGCAGGGTGCCGGTCATGAAGACGCGGCGGCGGCCCAGCAGGTCGGCGACCCGTCCGCCGAGGAGCAGGAGCCCGCCGAAGCTGAGCAGATAGGCGCTCATCACCCATTGGGCGCCGCCCGCGGTGAACCCGAGTCCGTCGGCGATGGACGGCAGCGCGAGGACGACGATCTGTGCGTCGAGGATGACCATGAACCCGGCCACGCAGAGCAGGGCGAGGGCACTCCAGCGGCGCGGATCGGGGGCGGGGCCGGGGGTCGTGCCGGTCCGGATTTCTGGTGTCGTGGCGGCCACGGTTCAGCTCCCCAGCCGGAGGCCCGCGAGCCAGACGTCCGGGCCGCTGTCCGGGGTGCCGCCGCCCGTGCTGTGGCTGGTCGAGGGTCGCGTCACATGGGACACGGGCCGTCGGCGGCGCGGCGACAGCAGCGCGAGGAGCTTGTCGGTGCGCCGGACGGGGACGGCGGGCACGGCTGGAATGGTCGAGACAGTGGCGGTCATCGGAGTCTCCGGTGTCGTCGGGTGCTTTCGCCCCACCGACGAACCGCGCCTACGCCGATCGACACTCCGCGAGCCGCTTTTCCAGAAATCGCCGCTCGGCGTCGTTCTCCACCAGCTCCAGCGCCTTCTCGTACGCCTCGGCCGCTTCCCTCGTCCGTCCCGAGCGCCGAAGGAGGTCCGCCCGGGTGGCGGGCAGCAGGTGGTACCCGGCCAGATCGCCCGCCTTCTCCAGCTCCGCCACGAGGGCCAGACCGGCCTCGGGGCTCTCGGACATGCCGACGGCCACCGCGCGGTTCAGCTTGACGACGTCCGACGGCACGTAACGCGCCAACTCCCCGTACAGCGCGGCGATGTCGGCCCAGTCCGTCTCCTCGGCCGCGGCCACGGTGACATGGCAGGCCGCGATGGCGGCCTGGATCTGGTACGGCCCCGGCCGCCCGCGGCGCAGCGCCGTCTCCAGCAGGGCGGCGCCCTCGTCGGCCTCCGCCCGGTCCCAGGCCGTACGGTCCTGGTCCTCCAGGGTGACCAGGTCACCGGCCGCGTCCACGCGGGTGTTCCGCCGGGCGTCGTGCAGCAGGAGGAGCCCGAGCAGGCCGAGGACCTCGGGCTCGTCGGGCATGAGGCGGGCCAGCACCCGCGCCAGCCGGATCGCCTCCGCGCAGAGGTTCGTCCGCAGGAGATCGGCGCCGGACGTGGCCGCGTACCCCTCGTTGAACAGCAGGTACACCACTCCCAGCACGCCGGTCGTCCGCTCGGGCAGCAGATGCGCGGGCGGTACGCGGTACGGGATCCCGGCGTTGCGGATCTTCCGCTTGGCGCGCACGAGGCGTTGCGCCATCGTCGCCTCGGGGACGAGGAAGGCGCGGGCGATCTCGGGGGTGGTCAGGCCCGCGAGGGTGCGCAGGGTCAGGGCGACCCGGGCCTCGATGGGCAGCGCGGGATGGCAGCAGGTGAAGAGCAGCCGCAGTCGGTCGTCGGTGACCCCGCTGTCGTTGTCGAAGTCCGGGTCGTGCGGGTCGAACGGTCCCCCGTCCCGTGCCAGCACCGCCACCTCCCGCAGTTTCGCCGCGCCCACCGCCTCACGGCGCAGCACGTCCATGGCTCGGTTGCGCGCGGTCGTGGTCAGCCAGGCGCCGGGGCGGCGCGGTACTCCGTCGCGCCGCCACCGGTCGAGGGCCTGCGCGAAGGCGTCCTGCGCGCACTCCTCGGTGAGGTCCCAGTCGCCGGTCACCCTGATCAGGGTGGCGACGACCTGGCCCCATTCCTCACGGAAGGCGACGGCGACGGCCTCCTCGACGCCGTCCGACCCCTCGTTCTCGTTCACTCCCAGACCGGCCGCACCTCCACCGAACCGCCGCCGAGCGCGGCGGGATGCCTGGACGCCAGCGCGATGGCCTCGTCGAGGTCGGCGACCTCGATGATGTCGAAGCCGGCAACATACTCCTTGGACTCCACGAACGGCCCGTCCCTGAGCAGGACTTCGTCGCTCTGGACGCGCACGGTGGTGGCGTCGGCGGCCGGCCGCAGCCTCGCGCCGCCCTTCACCACGCCGCTGGTGCGCACCTCGTCGATGTACGAGGTGAAACGGGGGTCGTCGGCGATCTCCTCGGGGCTGAGCTCCTCGCCGCCGACAGGGGTGCAGATGAACATCACGTACTTCATGACCGGCCCTCCTGGATTCCCTCAGTTTCTGGTCCCTGCACCTCACCGACGAACGGACCACCGCCGGATCGACACATCCCCATGATTCATCGGCACGTCGCCATGATTATTCGGGAGAGCGGACCTTCACACCCGCGGTGACACCCTCGACGCCACCCGTACGGGAAGTGCCCGGACGCTGTTGCCCACGAAGCTGGAGTGACGGGCGAGGTCGGCCTCGGGCAGGTCCAGGTCGAGGCCGGGGAAGCGGGCGAACAGCCGCTCCAGGGCGATGGTGGACTCCAGCCGGGCCAGCGGGGCGCCGAGGCAGTAGTGGGCGCCGTGGCCGAGGGACAGATGCCGGGTGGTGCCGGGCCTGGCGGGCCTGGTGACGTCGAAGCGGTCGGCGTCGGGCCCGTGCGCGGCCCGGTCGCGCCCGGCGGCCGAGTAGCCGGAGAGGACGGGCGTGCCCCGGGGAATCACGGTCCCGTCGACCGTCAGGTCCCGTACGGGATAGCGGAAGGGGAAGTAGCTGACGGGCGCATCCCAGCGCAGGGTCTCCTCGACCACGTCCGACCAGCTCGCCTCGCCCTTCGTGACCCGCTCCAGCTGGTCCCGGTGGCCGCACAGGGCGCGTACGGCGTTGGTGATGAGGTTCAGCGTGGTCTCGTGCCCGGCGATGATCATCAGTACCAGGGTGCCGATGAGTTCCTCGTGGGTGAGCCGGTCGCCGCCCTCGTCCCGGGCGGTGATCAGCGCGCTGGTGAGGTCGTCGCCCGGCCGCTCGGTTCGGTCCGCGACCACCGCGCCCAGCACGGCCACCAGTTCCCTGTTCGCGGCGAGGGCCTTCTCGGGGCGGATGTCGGTGGCGACGACCTGGTTCGAGAGGTGGTGCAGCCGGTCTCGGTACTCGGCGTCGACGCCGAGCAGTTCCCCGATGACTCCCATCGGGAGCGGCAGCGCGAAGTGCTCACGCAGATCGGCGACTCCCCCGCCCTGTTCGGCCGCGTGGTGCAGGTCGTCGAGGAGTCCGTCCGTCAACTCCTCGATCCGGGGCCGCAGTTGCTCGACCCGCCGGGCGGTGAACGCCTTGCTGACCAGTGAGCGCAGCCGCCGGTGGTCGTCGCCGTCCGCGGTCGTCATCCCTCGTACGGTCGCGAAGGTCGCCAACGGCCATCCCTTGGCTGTCCGCCCCTCCCGCAGTGCGGTGAAGTGCCCCGCGTCCTTGGCGACTTCGGGGTGGGCGAGGAACTCCTTCAGCGCCTCGTGCCCGAGGACCGCCATGCCCTCCACACCGCCCGGCAGGACGACCGACGCGACGGCGCCGCGTGCGAGGAGGCGCGCGTTGTCGGCGTGCGGGCAGCCGCCGGCCGGGTCCATCCGGTGCGGTGGGGTGGCAGGGGTGCTCATGGCAGGGGTGCTGTCCAACCGAATCTCCTGACTGTCGTCGCCGCCGTCGCCCTCGCCGCCGTCCGTCACCGTCACAGGAAGGGCGTTCCCGGGTCTACTCCCGACAGGACACGGCCGTAGATCTCCAGGTTGGTGGCCGGGTTCATGAAGGAGTGCAGGGACAGGGCGTTGATGTCACGGGCAATGCGCTGCATGGGCACCTCCCGCTGGAGCGAGGAGGCGCCGGCGGCGGAGGCGAGCAGATCGACGGCCTCCTTGCAGAGGCGGGTCAGATAGCCGCTCTCGGCCCGGATCCTGGCCCGCTCCGCCAAGGTGTACTCGGCGCCGTCACGGGCCTTGGTCTCGATCTCGGCGGTCAGCCGGGCGGCCACCAGCTCGGCGCTGGAGATCTTCATCTGCGCCTCGGCCGCCTGGAGATGGGTGACGGTGGCCTCGTTCTGCCGCTCGTAGAAGGTGTACGTGATGCCGCGCCGGTGGATGCGCTCGCCGAACTCCGTCATCGCCGCCCGGGCCAGGCCCAGTGCCACCGGCGCGGCCCAGGCACAGAACAACAGCAACACGGGCATGCGGTAGAAGGGGTCGTCCGCGTTGGCCTTGGACTGGATCTGCCCGGCGAGCATCGGACCGACCGGAAGCACGCGATGTGCGGGGACGGGAATGTTCCGGGCCACGACGGTGTTGCTGCCAGTACCGGCGAGACCTGTGACATGCCAGTCGTCCAGGATCTCCAGCTCGGACATCGGTACCGCGGCCCAGATCATCTCGGGCGGCCCTTCCGGCGGCGAACCGTCGGCGGGCGTGACCGCGGCCGTCAGCAGATGCCAGTCCGCGTGATGACAGCCGGTCGCGAAGGCCGAGGCGCCGTCCACCCGATAGCCCCCGTCATACGGCACCGCCGTGGCGCCGGGGACGAGCGTGCCGCCGATCCTCGCGTCGGGCCCGTTCGATCCGGTGAAGAAGTCGTCCTGCGCCTCGTCCGGGAAGAGCGCCGCGATGTACGAGACCCCCGCCTGACTCAGTGTCATCCACGCCGTGGAGCCGCATTCGACGGCGATCTCGGCGAAGGCGTCGACCTGTGTGCGCAGCGGGGTCTGGTAACCGCCGTAGCGGCGCGGGACGTTCATCCGGTGGATGCCGGTGCCGGTCAGCGCGGCGACGACCTCGTCGGGCACGCGCCGTTCCCGCTCGGCCCGAAGCGCGTTCCGCCGGATCAACGGCCGCAGTTCCCTTACGCGTTCGACGATCCCGGCATCGACCATGCCGACCACCGTGACGCGAGGCCTCTCCCGTGTCAACGCCATGGGATCCGGCCATCCGGCCCTCGCCGGAGGGGGTAGTGCTACAGTGCCATCAGCACTTGTGTACGCCTCTTTCTCGGGCGCCGGTGCTGAACTACCTCTCATCCAGCTGAACCGCCCGTCCCTTCCGACCGGCGAAGCAGCTTCTCCGCACCACCTCTCCTCGTACGGGCACAAGACGTGCGAGTCGTGCGACTTCTACGGCATGTCCGGCCACGGGTCTTCCCGTCCGCCGTACGCGGCGCGGCACGAGAGGTGATGTCTCCGCCGAGCCGGGGTGTGTCCATACCGCCCCCGATCCGGCCTCTCCCCCATCCCTCATGACCACATGAACCGTCCGCGAAAGGACACCCACCATGACCACCACACTCGAACGCCCGCCCACTCCCGTCACACAGGAGCAGGCCACCGGCGTACTCGACATCAACTCGAACGGGCAGGGCCACCTGCGGGCCCAGAGCCTGCTTCCCGGGCCCGCCGACCTTCAGGTCTCCTTCGCGCTGATCCGCCGACACGGACTGCGCAAGGGCGACCTCGTCGAAGGCGTACGCGGCAGGCAGCGCGCTCTCACCGAGATCCAGCGGGTCAACGGCCGCCCGGCGGAAGAGCTCCGCGGCCGCCCGCACTTCCATGACCTGACCCCGCTGCACCCGCGTGAGCGGCTGCGGCTCGAACACCCGGCGGGCGGTGCGACCACCCGCCTCATCGACCTGGCCGCGCCGATCGGCAAGGGCCAGCGCGGCCTGATCGTCGCCCCGCCCAAGACCGGCAAGACCGTGCTCCTCCAGCAGATGGCCGCCGCCGTCGCCGGCAACCACCCCGAGGCCCATCTGATGGTGGTACTCCTCGACGAGCGGCCCGAGGAGGTCACCGACATGCGCCGTTCCGTACGGGGTGAGGTGCTCGCCTCCACCTTCGACCAGGCTCCGAAGCAGCACATCGCGCTCGCCGAGCTGGCCGTGGAGCGGGCCAAGCGGCTGGTCGAGGCGGGCCAGGACGTCGTGATCCTCCTCGACTCGCTCACCCGGCTGTGCCGGGCGCACAACAACGCGGCCGCCACCAGTGGCCGCACCCTCAGCGGCGGTGTCGACGCGGCCGCGCTGCACGGGCCCAAGCGGTTCTTCGGAGCCGCGCGCCTCACCGAGGAGGCCGGCTCGCTCACGATCATCGCCACCGCCCTCGTGGAGACCGGCTCCCGCGCCGACGACTACTACTTCGAGGAGCTCAAGAGCACCGGCAACATGGAGCCCCGCCTGGACCGCGGCCTCGCGTCCCGACGGATCTTCCCCGCCGTCGACATCACCCCGTCCGGCACCCGCCGCGAGGAACTCCTCGTCCCGGCAGCCGAGTTGGGGACCGTACGCGGCCTGCGACGCGCCCTGCTCTCCCGCGGGGACCCGCAGGCCGGACTGGAGACGCTCCTGGACAAGCTGCGCCGGACCCCGGACAACGCGACGTTCCTGCGGCAGGTCCAGCCGACCGTGCCCACAGGTCAGTAGACGTGGACGTCGGGGGTCCGCCCAGGACCGGGCAGGGCCAGGGCCGCTGCGGCATCCGGGTGCTCGATGCCGCCGCCCGGCCCGGGCAGCCGGAGATGTGACCAGCGCGTTCCTAGGTTGGCGGTATGACAATCGGACTTCCTTCGCGTGCGGCCGTCTGCTGCTCCGCCGCCTGTGTGGTGGGCGCGCTGGCCTTCGCGCCGAAAACGGCCGCCGCCCACGACGGAGCCACCCCGGCCACTCCCCACGCCTCCGCGTCGAAACCCGCCACCGCGCGGCCCTCGGCACTGGACCGGCCCGGGACCCAGGTACGGCCCCGGGCCGGGGCGCCCAAGGTGCCGCAGGACGTCTCCGCGCGGTCGTGGGTGGTGGCCGACGCCGGCACCGGCGAAGTACTCGCGGCACTCAACGCCCATCTCAAGCTGCCGCCCGCCAGCACGTTGAAGACCCTCTTCGCGCTGACCGCGCTGCCGGTGCTGCCCGCGGCGGTCCGGCACACCGTCACGGAGGAGGAACTGGCGGGCGTCGGCCCCGGCAGCAGTCGGGTCGGAATCGCCGCGGGGCGCACCTACAACGCCGCCGACCTGTGGCGGGGCGTCTTCCTGAACTCCGGCAACGACGCCGTGCACGTACTGGCCGAGATGAACGGCGGCTGGCGCAGCACGGCCGCCCAGATGCAGGCCAAGGCCCAGTCCCTGGGCGCCCGCGACACGCGGGTCGTCTCGCCCGACGGGTACGACACGCCGGGCCAGGTGTCGTCCGCGTACGACCTGGCCGTCTTCGGGCGGGCCGGGCTGCGCAACGCGGACTTCGCGCGGTACGCCGCCACCGTCCGCGCCAAGTTCCCGGCCGACGGCTGGTCTTTCGAGATCCAGAACACCAACCGGCTGCTCACCGGCGCCGACGGCGTCGCGCCCTACAAGGGGCTCGTCGGCGTCAAGAACGGCTACACCTCGCAGGCGGGCAACACGCTCGTCGCCGCCGCGCGCCGGGACGGGCGCACCCTCGTCGTCACGGTGATGGCTCCTCAGGCGGGCGGCTTCGCCGTGTACGAGGAGGCGCGCTCACTGCTCGACTGGGGCTTCGGGGCCGCCGGGCGTGTCGAACCGGTGGGCTCGCTCCTGCCGCCGCGCCGCGTGTCCACGGCGGGCCCGACGGC
>NZ_JAPWHT010000190.1:0-18500 GCF_027270795.1 Streptomyces sp. ActVer | reverse complement strand
GTGAACGCAGCGAAGAACCTTCTGGCCGCCGGACGGGCGGTTGCAGCCTGTGGAGCTGGTGTAAGACCTCAACGGAGTACTCCGGGCGGGCAGTCGGCGATGAAACAGGAAGTCTCACGGCGCGAGCCGTAAGAATCTCCCCCCTTCAGGGGGGAGAGCGTCAACTCTGATCCCGTCCGGTTGCGCCAGCTGCTCGCGGCCGCCGAGGACGCCCGGTTGATGGCAAGCGGTGCAGGCCCCGGCGGGCGGCTACGGCCGGGGCATCCCCGTCACGTGGCAAGAAGGGGACGTCTTCACGGTCTTCGGCCGGCCGATGGAGCGCGAGGACCTGGAGCTGCAGCGGCCGACTCCCGCGATACGTCCCCAGGCCCTCGAAGAGATCGACCGCTCCTGGCAGGTCCCCCTCGTCATGGGCTACGTCCCGCCCCGACCTGAACTGTGGCGCGTCCTGGGCGCCTTCGCCGCGACGCAACCTGGGGGCGTCGCCGTGGCCACACCTACGCCGAGAGCCGGTGGAGGGGGTGGCACCGGCGGCGCGCCGTGTACCGCAGGCCCGTGAGTTACGGAAGGAATGCTCCAAGTCACTGTCCATCGCCCGCCAGTACCAGCGGATCGGCACGGCCACCGTCACCGGTCAGGTCACGGTCCCGCTGTACGAGTACGAGATCGACGACCTTGAGCTGCACCTCACTGTCCTGCTCCAGCAGCGTGCCCCACACGACCAGGTCGAGGCCGCCCGGCGTCTGCTCGGCCGGCTTCACGCTCTGCAGGGCCGGGCCCGTGCCATGCAGACCCTGAACGGCATCCCGGTCACTCGCCCCGCGATCGCCAAGCCGGGCGTCCTGCTGAACCCGCCGGCTGTCATCGCCCACAGGCGTGACACCGCTCCGTAAGGACGTCGGGAAGCCCCGCCGGGAAGCCGGATGGGTTCGGACTGGGTCCGTGCCGCGTGACGGAACCGGCACGGACTCAGCCTCTCGCTCTCACGGCCTCGGCATAGATGACCGGTGCCAGTCGGGACGGCCTCACTGCGCATCCCGACGTCACCGGCCCGGGACCGCATCCCAGGCACCCCATGTACCTGCAGGTCAGACGGGCTGGGATGGTTCCACCGTGCTCGATCGGCCGTGAGTTGTTGCGCTCGGCCGTTGTGACGGCTGATGCTCTTGGTGCCGCACCGGCCAGGTCCGGGCTGACCAGCCGGCCTCGCCGGGGCATCCACGTCCATGCACTCATCCACGGGGGAACCCTCATGTCCATGCGCATCCGAACGAGCGCTCTGACCGCACTCACCGTCGCCGCCCTCGCGGCGGGCACGGTCCTCACGGCACCGGCCGCAGGCGCCGCGCCGAAGGCCGCCGTGCCGAAGTTCCTCTCGGCGTCTCAGCTGCCGCCGCACCCGACGTCGTCCTGGACCGCCGGGCCGGTCACCGAGGGGTTCCCGGAGGCACTGGGCCTCTGCGTGAGCACGGAGGGCGTGCTCGACTACGACTACCGGCACCGGGAGTTCCGGACCGACCTGGACACCGGCGCCGTGCAGTTGACCGTCGTGACGGGCACAGCCGCCCAGGCCAAGGCCCTGGCGAAGCACTACGACGACCTGATCCGCACCTGCGCCGACCGCATCGAGGAGTCCTCGCCCGACGTCGAGGCCGAGGGCCGGGACTACGGCAAGCTGCCGGTAGAGGAAGGCGCCCGCGTCCGCGGCCTGCACACCGAGACATCCCGGGGCGCCACCGACATCGCCCTGATGTCGGTCGGACGGGACGGCAGGACCGTGACCGTCGTTCAGTGGGGACAGATGGGCGACTTCAAGAACGCGCCCGTGACCGCCTTCAAGAAGACCACGACCACGGCCGTCAACAAGCTGTACTGACCGGACGACCCCCGGAAAGGGCCGGGGCCGTCCTCCTCATGGCTTGGGCTGGACTCCCCCGTCCAGCCGAGGCCGCGCTCTGCCCACACGGGCAGGGGGCTATCGGGCCGGCTCGTACGTCACGGACTCGAGCGGGCAGCCGAGCGCAAGGTCCCGCAGGGCCACGAGTTCGGTGTCGTCGGCGACCACGTCCAGCGCAGCTTCGTACCCACCCACTCTGCGGTGTGCTGAGAGCGCACCGCATCGCCGGGGGCGGGCGGCAACCAATGAGCCGGGTCCTGGTCGGACTTTGAGCGGTTGGAGCAGGCTGATGGGACGGGATGTGCGAGGCGAGTGCCAGCACGGGCGCACCGGAGCGGTGCGCGTCGTACAGTCCCTGGATCAGATGGGTATTTCCGGGGCCACAGCTTCCGGCGCACACGGCGAGCCTGCCGGTCAGCCGCCGCCTCCGCTGCCGCAGCGAAGGCGGCGGCCTCTTCGTTCCGTACATGCACCCACTCGATGCCGTCGGTACGACGCACCGCGTCGACCACCGAGTTCAGGCTGTCACCCACCACGCCGTAGATCCGCTGCACACCCGCCTGGCGCAGAACGTCCACCATCTGCTGGGCCACGGTCAGATTCCGCATCGCCGGACTTCTCCCCTCGGGCTGCACACCTGTCCCACATGACTCTCGACAGCAATATAGTTGATGCATCCACCATAAAGCAGGGGCGCCGGGGCTCGCCGCCGAGGACGGCTCACCGGTCGCTCCGGGCCGACCGGCCTCAGGACGCCGCCGAGGCCGTCGCAGCCGACAGGGGCCGGGCCCGGTGGCCGGACGCGGGCTCTCGGGCAGGGCACTCGGCCCAACCGCATGCGGGGAGAGCCGGGGCGCGTTCCCAGTGCGCACGGCTGGACCTCTGCCAGACGCGCCGACCCTTCGGCCGGCTGGGCGGAGATCTCACTGCGCATGCACGGGCTGCGGTATGCGATCGCACGGCGCAGGGGTGTGACGCCGCTCCACAACTCTCGACCACGACCTCATCGCCACTGCCGTCCACGTCTCTGGTGTGGGAGCCCGCGGCGGCTGGGGCGGCGGCCGCATCGTACCCACGGGACCCCGCAACAGGTCGTGGCGCACGTTGCTCGCGCGAAAGGTCGTGACCTTGCGCCGGGAGTGCTACGAGCTTGCCGCTCAATGCCCGGACCGGCTCACCGCCAGTGTCACCGCAACCTCGCCAAGGGAGCAGGTACCCGCGACAAGCATGTGCGGTCGTCCCGCCCCGATGAGGGCGAGGAGGTCACGGGGCGCTTCAGGACCCCGCTCCCGGCTCGGTCATGCGCATCTGGATTCCGGTGTCCGCGGCGCCGATTGACGCCTGCGGCGTGCACCGCGAGCCGTACCCGCCCTGGGTCCGCGGCGAGTGACGGAACATCGACGATGCGCAGCAGGTCAGGGGTGCCGTACCCGGAGAACTGCACGGCCGCGTCACCGACCGCAGGACCCCGCGTGGTCGCAGTACGGCTGGAGGCGGCTCTGTCCACAGCCGCACAGCATGACCCTGGTCTCGGCGCGTGTGCCCTGCGGCGAGTCCACACTCAGCTCCCCGCGTACGGTCAGCTGCCCGGTGGCACTGCGGGTGATCGTGGTGGGCCGGTCGGGGGTTTCCGTCCCGCCCTCTACGAGTTCGTACTGGAGCGCACCCGAGGGACAGCGCCGCACCACTTCCGCCAGGCGCTCGGCCGTGGACTCATCCGGCTGGATCCACGGTCGCTTCGCCGTGTCGAACACCTCGGGCAGGCCATGGACGCATTCGGCGGCATGGAGGCAGCGCCTGGCCTCGAAGGTCACCGTGATCGACTCCGCCCGATATGTCTTCCGCTCGGATTCCCCGCTCATGTCTGCCTCCATTGACGCCACGCTCGGCTTTTCAGTCACTGACCTTGCTGCGGGACTGGTACAGCAGGTCCTGGTACTCGGGGTGCCGGCTGATCCAACCCGCGAAGAAGGGACAGGTGGCCAGCACTCGCAGATTCGCGGCACGCGCCTCGTCAAGGGCTGTGCGGGCCAGCCCGGACCCGACGCCCGCGCCCTCGTACTCCGCCTCGACCTCGGTGTGCACGAACGCAACGAGCTCCGTCGTACGGATGTATTCCGCGACGCCCGCCGGCTTGGACTCTCCATCGACACGGGCCTCGTAGCGCTTCGCCTCAGGCACGTCGCTCACTTCGACCGTCATGTGTCCTCCTTGTGGGGTCCGACCCCGCTCAACTCGGCAGAATCCCGCCGGCCGGGACATCACCCTAACCCCATCAGGTTGATGCATCAACTTAACCGCCGGCGACGGAGCGAGCACGCGATGCACGGGAATCCGCCGACAAGCCCTGGAACTCGACCTGCGGAGACGCGGCTCGCACCACTTGTCCTCGACTTCGAACCGGACAACTTCGGTACGTTCTCCACCCGTCCGACGCGCATCGGCCCCGGCACCTCCCGCTCGCACACCAAGGCCGGGTCCCCATCGAAGCGTCTTGGTCACCACGGACGCGGTCTCGCCGAGGGTCACGTCGCCGCCACCACCAGTGGATGAGCTGTCAACAATCTCGTTAGACTGCCCTCATGGACGCACCGCCGCGCTGGCTCGATCCGGAAGAGAAGGCCGCCTGGGACAGCTTCATCCGCATGCAGGAGAAACTCGTCGGACGGCTGTCCCGCCGCATACAGGCCGACTCCGGAATGTCCGCCGCCGACTACCTCGTGCTCGTCAGCCTCACCGAAAGGGGCGCCGGGCGGATGCGCTTCTTGGACCTGGCCAAACTCGTGGAGTGGGAAAAGAGCCGGATGTCCCATCAGGTCACGCGGATGGCGAAACGCGGTCTCGTGTCCAGGGAGGAATGCCCCGACGACGGACGCGGAGCATTCATCGTCGCCACCCCAGCCGGTTACAAGGCGATCGAAGAGGCCGCACCCCAGCACGTCGAGCACGTCCGCCGCCTGTTCATCGACGCCCTGACGCCGAACCAGCTCAGCACACTCGCCAGGCTCAGCAAGCGCGTTCTGGACCACATGGAGCGGCAGCAGGACTGACCGGGCGAGAGGATGCAGCTCTCTGGATCACGGGACAGCAGCCCTCTAGCAGCCCGGCGGAGACGTCCCGGCGCGCGGCCGCGGGCCGAGTTCACGACGGACGCGTTCACTGCTGAGCCACTCGTCCGGGGCCAGAGTGTCGGCCGACAGGCCAAGCGTTCCACGGGCCTCCTCAAGCGCCGGATGGCGCCTCTTGCCGAGGGCCCTCAGAGGCCATGGCCGACGTCCCGGCCGATGAGACAGTTTCTCGCCGCTCGCACCCACGCCGTTTCGATCCGCTCTTTTCATGCGAGTTGATCGCGTCCCTGAGTCGCTCGACCGGGTCCTGTCGGCTCATCGTGCTCATCTCCATGTCGTCCGTCATCGGCTCTGTCGCTTCGGCATCTTCCGGTCAGCCGTGGTCGCGCCACATCAGCGGAAGAGATTGCTCTGACCGTTCGACGCGGTCAGGCCGCCGTCGACGGCGATGTGCGCGCCGTTGACGTACGAGGCACCGTCGCCGGCGAGGAACGCCACGACAGCGGCCACCTCGGCGGGATCCCCGGGCCGGCCCATGGGCACGCGGTCGTCGAACCGGTCGCGCAGCGGCGTGCCTTCGGCGAGCGCTGTTCGGATCTGCTCGCTGCTGGTCGTCACACCGGGGTGGACCGCATTGACCCGGATCTCCCGGCCGTGGTCGAGGGCCATCGCATTGGTCAGATTGGCCACCGCGCCCTTGGTCGCGTTGTAGGCGGCCTGCGTCCAGTCACCGCGCACGCCGCCCACCGATCCGATGTTGATGATGCACCCACGCACCGCGCGCAAGTGGGGCAAGGCGGCGCGGGAGGCAAAGAACGGGCCGTCGACGTTCACGCTCATCATGGCGCGATAGGCAGCCTCGCTGGTGCTCTCCACCGTGCCCGGCTGCGCCAGCCCTGCGTTGTTGACGAGGACGTCCAGGTGCCCGAACCGCTCGGCCACCCCCTCCATGAGTGCCGTGACGGCGGTCAGGTCGGAGACATCGCCGACCCATGGATGCATGTCACCCCCGTCCGGACCGCTCTCGACAGCTTGACGCAAGGTCGATTCGGTACGACCCACCAGTACTGTGGTGTATCCGTCGGCGGCGAAGCGGTGCGCGATATGGACGCCTAGACCGCCCCCGGCGCCGGTGATCACGGCCACGCGGCTGTTCTGGTCGTTCACCAAGTCCTCCTGATCTGTGGGTACTTCGAACACTAGGAAGATCACGGAAGTCAAGGCATGCATCAGGGCGACAACCGACCGGAACATCGGCGACAAACACATCCTGGAAGCAGACTCGTAGAACGATGGACGACAACAAGGCGGCATCTTTCTCACTCGACTCACGCCGTGCAGCCACGACCGGGCGGGACGACTTCGAGCGGAGCTGGCGTACCCATGTCGGAGACGGGTTCCCCCTCCCCCGGTTCAGCGCGGCGACAACGACCGACTTCCGGCTGCGCTTCCGTGCCGCCAAGGTGCGCGACGTGGCGATCACCAGCGTGGACGGGGTGTCGGCAGCACAGACGGCGGACGGACCAAGTCATGACGCCGATCAGGTACGACTGTGGCTGGTGCGCAGCGGAGCCTGGGCGCTGGGCAGCAGACGAAACACTGTGGAACACACCGTGGAGGCGGGACACTTCCTGCTCCGGCATGCCGCGCGGATGCATCACTTCGCCCTCCCACCCCACACGAGAGCGCAGTGCATCGTATTGCCCGCTGCTCCCTTCTCCCTTTCACTCGGCGGCCGGGAAGTCGCCGGTCGCGCCGACGCCGCCGAGGTACGTCTCCTGGTGGCGCACGCCAACATGGTTGAGGAGACGCTGCCCGGTCTGAGCCCGGCCGGTGTCCAGGCCGCACGGAACACACTGGTCGAGCTGGTCACCGCGGTGACGCACCACGGCTTCGACGACGTGAACACCCGCCTTGCCCCGGCCCTTGCCCAGGCGGCGAAGAACCTCGCGCAGGAGCGGCTCGCCGACGTCGATCTCTCGTCGGCGATGCTGGCCCGGGAGCTGAACGTTTCCGTACGTACTTTGCAGCGCGCGTTCGCGGCGGGTGGGGAATCGGTGACCGCATACATCCGGGAACGACGCTTGGAGTCGGCCAGGCAGGCGCTGGTGGCGGCTCGGCTGACCGTCTCGGAAGTCGCCGCGCACTGGCAGTTCGCCGACAGCAGCCACTTCAGCCGCGCCTTCAAGCAACGCTACGGACTGGCACCCACCGAGTACGTCCGGAAAAACACCTGATCAGAGGCTGACCGCTGCTGGGTTCGCCAGGTTGTGACGAGCGTCGGGAGACCAGCTCGTGACCGTTGAGGTCATCTCATTCGATCTGTTCGAAAGCGCGATACCGCTCCGCGACGAAGCCCACGGGCACGTCCCTGTGCCCGCACCCGGCGCAGAGCATGGGTCACATCTCGCCCGAGGTGACGACCAGCGCACAACCGGCAGTTGAAGCCACCGCACAGAGGCTTCGCCGATCGTGGAGCGACTCATCGTCCAGTCGGAAGACGTCCACGATCACCACTGGACTGGCCCCCCGGTCGGCGAAGGGCCCGACCAAGCCCCGGTCGGCCCTGCTGTGGACCAGGGCACCGGTTCGCGGACGTACAGCTGCACCAGCCACGCCGCAGCCTGGTTGACATGACAACCAGAAGGGTGTCATGTTTACATATCAACTAGATAGGCGGAGGCGGTGTAGGTGACAAAGGGGACTTCGGCACGAGTCCTGCTGCTCGGGTTGAAGAGCGGAGGTCATACCTGCACCTCATGAGCGGGCGGGAGATCGAAGGCCAGGTCGGCCGGCACGGACGTCCCGCCCGGTCGTCACGAACCACGCACCGCCACACCCCGACACAACGAAAGCGCTGAACGACGTGAACACGATGGATGTCTCTCAAATCGAGTTCGGCATCGACAGTTTCGGAGATCGGCCCCGAAACGACCAGGGCATGATCGTCTCGCACGCGCAGGCGATCCGCGCCGCAGTGACTGAAGCGATCCTTGCCGACCAGGTCGGTATCGACGTTGTTGCGTTGGGCGAGCACCACCGATCCGAGTACGCGATCTCCAGCCCCGAGACAGTACTGGCGGGCATCGCGACGGCCACGGAGCGCATCCGGCTCGCCTCGGGCGTGACAGTGCTGTCCTCGGACGACCCGGTACGCGTGTTCCAGCGGTTCGCTACGGTCGACGCGCTCTCCAACGGCCGCGCCGAGGTGATCCTCGGACGTGGTTCCTTCACCGAGTCGTTCCCCCTGTTCGGGTACGACCTGAAGGACTACGAGGTGCTGTTCGAGGAGAAGATCGACCTTTTCCACCGTCTCCTGAACGAGGGGCCGGTCACCTGGGAAGGCACCACGCGCGCCGCCCTGCACAATGCGGACGTGTACCCGAAGACCGATTCGGGACGCCTCAACACCTGGGTAGGGGTTGGCGGGACACCGCAGTCCGTGCTCCGCACCGCGCAATACGGCTTCGGGCTCATGCTCGCAATCATCGGCGGCGCCCCCGGCCGGTTCTCGCCCTACGTGGATCTGTACCAGCGTGCCAGCGAGGAGTTCGGCACGACCGCACAGCCGATCGGAATGCATTCGCCTGGCTTCGTCGCATCCACCGACGAAGAAGCCAAGGAACTCTTCTACCCTGGGCACAAGGAGATCCGCGACCGGATCGGGGCGCAGCGCGGCTGGCCGCCGCTCCGCCGGGAAGAATTCGACGCCGAGGTGGACCGCGGATCGCTGTATGTCGGCTCGCCCGAGACGGTCGCGATCAAGATCGCCCATGCCATCCGGGTACTGAACGCGGGCCGGTTCGACATGATCTACTCCGCCGCCGGCACCGTTTCAGCCTCCGCACGTCTACGTTCGGTCGAGCTGTACGGCACCCAAGTCATCCCTCGGGTCCGCGAGCTTCTGACCGAGCAGCCCACCGCCACGGCGGGAGCGGCGCGATGACCAACCCTGTCACCACCATCGGGATCCTGGGAGCCGGGAAAGTCGGCACCGTCCTGGCGCGCCTGGCGGTCGCCGCCGGCTATCGAGTCCTGATCTCCGGGTCCGGTGACCCCTCCAAGATCGCGCTTACCGCCAAAATCCTCACCCCCGGAGCGACCGCCGTGTGGCCGGCCCAGGCCGCGGATGCCGCCGACGTGGCGGTCCTGGCTCTTCCGCTCGGCAAACACCGCAACCTCCCGGTTCCGCAGCTGGAAGGAAAGCTGGTCATCGACGCAATGAACCACTGGTGGGAGGTCGATGGTCCCCGCGCCGCGATCCTCCCGACCGACACCTCATCGAGCGAAGTCGTTCAGCGGTTCCTGCCGGGCGCACGTGTCGTGAAAGCCCTCAACCACATGGGCTACCACGACCTCGAGGACGAGGCTCGCCCAGTCGGCGACCTCGGACGCAAGGCCATCGCGATCGCCGGTGACTCGCCCGAGGATCTCGCCGTCGCGTCTGCGCTGATCGACACTCTCGGATTCGACCCACTCACCATCGGCGACCTCGCGGCGGGCATCCGGCTCGAACCCGGAACCCCCGCTTTCGGAGCCAATGTCGACGCCGAGCGGCTTCGCGCGCTTACCGCCACCCCTGCCCCGACAAGACTTTTTGAGCACTCGTAACAGAAAAACAGAAGCACCACGGTCGAATTGGAGAACTGAGCTCACGCCGTGACACTCTCCAAAGAAGGACAGTCAGATGACCCAAGAATTGACTGGCAACACCGGTGCATCCATGACAGTCGAGCTCGATCTCACAAGCCCGATCAGCTCCTACACCATCAAACGCGCCGACAAAATACCCCTAGGCACGGCCGACTTCGTCGTCATATCCGATGTACGCGAAGAGCGGATATTTTTCCATACCGAGGTGTGCCAGGATTTCGGTGGACGTGACCTGGTTGAGCTTCTGGTGAGCACGGCACTCACTGAGAGCATTCGCGAAAATGCCACCGTCGTACCCTTGTGTCCGATGTTCGCCCGTCATCTGCGGATACATAGCGAAAAATTTACCGCGAGTGGCGGCGTGTTCCGAAAGCCAATACCTGACGACATAGGAATAATCACGCGCGCCACGCTCGGTGAAGCGTGAATATTGCAGTTACGCATGGGGGGACGAATGCGGCCAATAATTCCGGACTATCTTGCCGAGGTGCTCGGAGATGTGGAGTCGGACACGTCCGGAGAGCCGGCGGGCTACATCCCTGAGCTCGCAGCAGCGGACCCCGAGCGCCTCGGTGCGGCCTTTGCCATGATCGATGGAGAGGTCTACGGTGCCGGAAACATCGATATCGAGTTCACAATCCAATCGATCTCCAAGCCGTTCATATATGCGTTGGCCCTGTCTGATCGCGGATTCGACCCTGTGCTCGCCAAAGTCGGTGTCGAGCCGTCCGGAGAGGCGTTCAACGAGATCTCTCTCGAAAGCGATACGGGGCGCCCCCTCAATCCCATGATCAACGCCGGCGCGATCACCGTACACTCACTGGCCGGCGCAGAGGACCTGAATCCGACAGAGCGTGTGGAACGCGTGCTCCACGGCCTCTCGGCGTTCGCCGGTCGTCGACTGAAGATGGATGAGGCGGTATGTGCCTCAGAGATGGAGCACGCGCACCGCAACCTCGCCATTGCCCACATGCTCCGCAGTCACAACATCCTCACCAAGGACCCAAGGGCCATCGTGGACGGCTACACCCGCCAGTGTTCCGTGCTCGTCACCACGCGAGATCTGGCCATGATGGCCGCGACGTTGGCCAACCGTGGGATAAACCCTCTCTCGGGTGAGCAGGTGGTGCCGGAACCGGTGGTTCGTCAGGTCCTGAGCGTCATGTTCAGCTGTGGAATGTACGACGCCGCTGGTGACTGGGCGACCCAGGTCGGTATTCCGGCAAAGAGCGGGGTGGCCGGGGGCCTGATCGGCGCGCTCCCCGGACAGATCGGAATTGCCACGTTCTCACCACGACTGGATGTTCACGGGAACAGCGTTCGAGGGGTGTCACTGTTCGAACGATTCTCGTCAGACATGGGTCTGCATGTGATGGAGGTCCCCGCCGCTGCGCGTGCCGTCGTGCGGTCCCACCATGTCGTTGGCAGCGGACCGAACGCGCTCCGGGTCCTACAACTGCAAGGCGGCATCGGCTTTGCCGGAGCCGAGAGAGTTGTTCAGGAAGCCATGGACATTTCACCTTCGGACGTCAGGGTGGCTTTGGATCTGACAAGGGTCTATTCGATCGACGACGTGGCACGGCGCGTGTTGCTGGAGGTCGCACGCCGGCTGACACTGAGTGGTCACGAGGTCTACCTCGTCGACCCGGAATCGATCATGCCCGATCCCGATCCCGGCGATGGCGGCCGAGTCACAGTCGTAGGCACCGTGGATCAAGCTGTGCTTCCGACACGGGGCTCAGCACAGGAGCCAGCCGGATGCGGAACGGCGAATCCTCTGACCCGCCTCCGGTAACACGAAGTTCTCACACACAGATATGGGCCGGAGTTCGTTTCGTCGGCCAGAAGGGAAAGAAATCATGGGCTACATCACCGTCGGCACGGAGAACAGTACGCCGGTCGAGCTCTACTACGAGGATCAGGGTTCCGGGCAGCCGGTCGTCCTGATCCACGGCTACCCACTGAACGGGCACAGCTGGGAACGTCAGACGCGCGAGCTGTTGGCCCAGGGGTATCGGGTCATCACCTATGACCGTCGTGGTTTCGGCCAGTCGTCGAAGGTGAACTCCGGTTACGACTACGACACCTTCGCCGCCGACCTGAACACGGTCCTTGAGACGCTCAACCTGCAGGACGTCGTCCTTGTGGGTTTCTCGATGGGCACCGGCGAACTCGCCCGCTACGTGAGTCGCTACGGTCATGAGCGTGTCGCGAAGCTCGCCTTCCTCGCCTCGCTCGAGCCGTTTCTCGTCGCCCGCGACGACAACCCCGACGGGGTGCCGCAGGAGGTCTTCGACAACATCGCCGCGACCGCAAAGGCGGATCGGTACGCCTGGTACAAGCAGTTCTACGCGGACTTCTACAACCTCGACGAGAACCTCGGCACTCGTATCAGCGAGGAGGTCGTGACCGGTAGCTGGAACGTCGCGATCAGCAGCGCTCCGGTGGCTGCGTACGCTGTGGTACCGGCATGGATCGAGGACTTCCGTGCCGACGTCGAGGCGGTCCGCGCGAGCGGCAAGCCCGCACTGATCCTGCACGGAACAAAGGACAACATCCTCCCGATCGACGCCACTGGGCGCCGATTCCACAAGGCACTCCCCGAGGCTGACTACGTCGAGGTCGAAGGAGCGCCGCACGGCCTGCTCTGGACCCACGCCGACGAGGTCAACACCGCGCTGCGCGACTTTCTCTCGAAGTGACGGTGGATGACTGACTGTTGCCCTGACGGCTTCTCATGACGCGGAACCGCGCTGTCGAAGCCGACAACGGGGCGTATGTGACGCCGAACCGATGTCGAGGCGCCACATACGCCCCCCAGGCTCCTTCGCGCTTCCGCAACGGGACTGCTACTCCGGGTTCGAGAGGCGCCGTTGGAGACGCTGATAGCTGGCCCTAACAAAGCCTCTGGACGTGCCGGTGGGTGATCAGGCAGACGGCAAGTCCGGGGAAGGCCTCGTGGATGGCATCGCATCGCTCCCAGCGGATCCGTAAGCGGCGGAAGCCATGCAGCCAGGAGATCGTCCGCTCAACGACGGCTGGTGCAGTTGGTCCCAGACGCCGGCCACGTTCCATGAAGCAGCCGCCGCCAGCAGGTCATGCCGGATCCGAAGCCCAGTTCAACTGCTCATTCCGCATCCTGCCGCACCGCGCGGGGCCAGCGTCAAGCGTATGAGCTTGGACGATCACGACAGGACCCGCAGCGTCGACCGAGCTCCTCCGTCCAGACACCCCGTTATGGGGTGGCAGGGACGCGTGACTCACACCCCGCATTCCCGCGTTTCCTGAGGTCGTCTCCAGTACCGCGCAACTGCCGGACGCCTCCGCCCTGGACGGCGTTATGTGACCTGTGGGGGTGTCTCAGTCCCAAGGTGTCTCAGGCGGCGCAGCTCACATAGACGAGACGTGACAGGCGTCGCGGCCATGTACCGCAGCGGACGCTCAGAGGTGGCCGTCCAGGAACTTCCGTACCTCGGTGACGGTCATAGGCCCCGTGCCGTGCGCCACCGCCTCCCCCTCCTTCAGCAGGACACAGGACGGGGCTCCGGTGATCCCGTATCGCTCGGTTGCGGCCGGACAACGCGTGATGTCCGTGCGGACGACCGTCAGGCGGCCCGTGTAGTCGTCAGCGATGCCACCCACGACGAGGTCCATCACCCGGCAGGGCTCGATTGCCTTGGGCCATGTCCCGGTGAAGTAGGCGAGGACCGGAACTCCGCTCACCCCGAGGATGAAACTGAACTCCGCGTCCTCACGGGGTTGGTGAACCCTCTTCGCCATGGAAGCTCCTGACCTCACGTTCCGTCATTCCATCCCCATCATCCCTCGCGCGGTGTGCCAGGCCGGCCCGGTCGGTCGTCCGGCTGACCTGTCGGAAGGGAGGCACGGGGCCGTCGCAGAACCAGGGTGCTCCCCGGCGCGAGCGGCCCGGCCCCCCGTTCCTGGTGACCCGGCCTTGCCACCCCGCCGGTCACCCAGTTGCAGCCCGCCGCGCGCCCATGGGTCAGCTCGTGCCACGACAGCGCCCTCCACGACGACATGAAAGCTGTTTTCCAGGAGATAGCAGCCCAGATCGCTAACCAGATGCTCGATGAGCGCGTCGACGAGCGGGCCGGTGCGCATCGTCCACCGGATCCAGTCGAGCTGTATCCGCCACCGCGCTTCTCAGAGACAGCGCCCCCGACGGGCTTCCCGAAGCCTTGTCTGGTCGAGGCGCGATTCCTGGACCGCTCGCGGGCGCGGTCGTGGACGGTCGAAGAACGCGTCAGCTGACCCGAAGACCGACCGCCAGCGTCAGTTCAAGGACCCGGTGCGGCGATGCGAGGTCCGGAAACAGCTCCCGCAGCTGCGACATCCGGTACCGGACGGTCTGGGGATGGACGAACAACGCCGCCGCCACCTCCTCCCGCCTGCCCTGGTGCAGCAGCCACGCCCGCAACGTCTCCTCCAGCCGCCGCGCGGTCGCGTCAGGCAAGGTCCGCAACGGTGCGAGGGCTCGGGCACGCAGGTCTGCGAACGCGTCCACGTCGGCGCTCAGCACCAGCTCGGGCAGGTGGTCCTCGGTGTCGCGGAAATCAGAGGAGAGGGAGCGCGCGCGTACGGCTCGTGCGTACGAGGCGGACGCACGAGTCCATGGCCGGGCCGGGCCGACCACGGCGGTGCGGTCGGTCAGCTGCCGCAAGAGATGTGATCGGTCGGCATCGGGGACGAGCAGCGCGCCGAGGGCGTCCGGCAGATCGTCGAGGACGAGGGTGCTCGGGTCGAGCGTGCGGTAGGCAGGCCGGGCCTGGGCGGCGGGCAGCAGGACGGCGGTCAGCGAAACCGGAGGCTGCCACCCGGCCCGTTGAGCAGAGGCCAGCAGCACGTCCGGGTTCGCGCCGGCGAGGAGGTCGCGGGCCAGGTGTTCCAGGTGGCGCTCGTGGTCCCTGCCCCGGGCGGCCAGTTCGTCGGCGTGGCCCGCGGCGCTCGCCGCGGAGAGCTCGTCGATGTAGGCGAAGGTCAGCTCGGCGAACTTGGCGACCTCGGCGGCGGGCAGACCTGCGGGTACGGCACCCGCCGCCAGGCATCGCCAGGCCACGCGGGCGCCGACGCGATAGGCGCTGAGCAGGGCGTCCATCGAACGGCCGTCCCGGACCTCGCCGCGGCCCAGCTCGTAGGCCGCGTCACCGGCGTCGCCGCCTGTGGCGTTCCCGCTCGCGAGGTCCAGGTAGTGCCCCAGGGCGGTGCGGACGGCTCGGCGTATGGTGCCGCCCATACGGCCCGAAAGGGCGTTGGCGTAGGGAGGGACCTCGTCGATGATCGCCTGGACGACCTCGTCGGCGGTGGTCTTCAGCGCGGCCCGCAGTGCGGTGACCGTCGTCTCATCCAGGGCCAGTTCGCTGGCCCTCCGGATAGCATGACTCACGTTTTGTTCCCTGCGAACAATTCGGCCGACCAGATTTACGTCCTACGGTCAGGACTTTACACCTTGAGGCGCAGCAAGCTGGAGTCATGACGAGTACAGCCCTCCGCAGCAGGGCGTGGAAACTGCTGGAGATGGTCACGACGCCGCTGCTGCCGTCGGACTACCTCGACCTGGTCAGCCCGCTGCGTGCGGGCGCCGACCTGCGTGGGCGCATCGAGGCCGTGCGCCCCGAGACGGGTGACGCCGCGACCATCGTGATCAGGCCGGGACGGGGCTGGCGCGGCCACACAGCCGGTCAGTACGTGCGGATCGGGGTCGACGTCGACGGGGTGCGCCTGTGGCGTGCCTATTCGCTCACCTCACCGACAGACCGTCAGGACGGCCGCGTCACGATCACCGTGAAGGCGATCCCGGACGGCAAGGTCAGCAACCACCTGGTCCGCAGGGCGAAGCCGGGCACGCTGATCCAGCTCGACCAGGCGACCGGTGACTTCGTGCTGCCGCAGGCCAAGCCCGCCAAGGTGCTCTACCTGACGGCCGGCAGTGGCATCACGCCCGTGATGGGCATGCTGCGCGACACCGAGTTCGACGACGTCGTCATGGTCCACTGCGCGCCAAAGCCGCAAGACGTGATCTTCCGCGACGATCTGCACGACCTGGTCGCGGACAAGAAGCTGCGGCTCACCGAGGTGCACACCGACACCGACGGCATGCTCGACATCGCCCGTCTCGACGAACTCGTGCCCGACTGGGCCGAGCGCGAGACCTGGGCCTGCGGGCCCGCGGGCCTGCTCGACGCCGCCGAAGAGCACTGGACCAGGCACGGCGTCCAAGAGCGCCTGCACACCGAACGCTTCCGCCCCAGCATCGTGGTCGCCGGCGACGGTGGGGGCGAGGTCACGTTCAGCACCACCGGCAAGACCGTCGACGCGGACGGCGCCACGCCGTTGCTGGACGTCGGCGAGGAGGCCGGCGTGCTCATGCCCTCCGGGTGCCGCATGGGCATCTGCTTCGGCTGCGTCACACCGCTCAAGGCGGGCGCCGTCCGCGACCTGCGCACCGGCGAGATCACCGAGGCCGAGCCGGGCGTCCTCATCCAGACCTGCGTGTCCGCCGCGGCGGGCCCCTGCGACATCGAACGGTAGGAGCACCTTGACCGCCATCGACCCCACCGCCCACCTGACCGCGGAGCAGATCGAGGAGCTCGGCCGCGAGCTCGACGCGATCCGCGACGAGGTGATCGCCGACCGCGGCGAGAAGGACGCCGCCTACATCCGCAAGGTCATCTCGGCGCAGCGCAAGCTCGAGCTGGTCAGCAGGGGCGTGCTGCTGTTCTCGATCTTCCCGCCCGCATGGCTGATCGGCACCGCCGGGCTGTCCGTGGCGAAGATCATGGACAACATGGAGATCGGCCACAACATCCTGCACGGCCAGTGGGACTGGATGCGGGACCCGAAGATCCACTCCACCACCTGGGAGTGGGATCACGTCTCGCCGTCCGAGCAGTGGAAGCACTCGCACAACGAGCTGCACCACACGTACACCAACGTGATCGGCAAGGACAACGACCTCGGCTACGGCATCATGCGCGTCGACGAGGACCAGAGGTGGCACCCGTTCCACCTCGGCCAGCCGCTGTGGAACTTCATCAACGCCTGCTTCTTCGAGTACGGCATCGCAGCGTACGACCTGGAACTCGGCAAGAACCTGAACAAGCGCCGCCGCAAGAACCCGGAGTTCCGCGCGCGGGCCAAGGCCGTGGGCCGCAAGATCCGCAAGCAGGTGCTCAAGGACTACGTGATCCACCCGCTGCTGTCGGGCCCGTCGTTCCTCCCCACGCTCGCCGCCACGTTCACCGCGAACCTGGTCCGCAACGTCTGGACCCACTCGGTGATCATGTGCGGGCACTTCCCCGAGGGCGTGCAGGTCTTCGAGCGCCGGTCGATCAAGGGCGAGACGCGCGGCCAGTGGTACCTGCGCCAGATGATGGGCTCGGCGAACATCAGCGGCAGCAAGGCCATGCACTTCATGAGCGGCAACCTGTCGCACCAGATCGAGCACCACCTGTTCCCGGACCTGCCGAGCAACCGGTACGCCGAGGTCGCGGTGAAGGTGCGCGCGCTGTTCGAGAAGTACGAGCTGGAGTACGTCACCGGCCCGCTGCCCAAGCAGGTGTTCTCCGCGTGGCACAAGGTCTTCCGGCTCTCTCTGCCGAACAAGAAGCCCAAGGTCAAAACGCCGGACCGCGAGAAGGAGCTCGTCGCGGCCTGATTCCCGGTATTGGTTCAGATCTTTCGGCCGTATCGGCGGCACCGCCGGGTTCGGTGAGATCCGTTGCCGGTGGGCGGCCGCGGCATCAGACCGGACGACACGGGAGTCCGGGCAGCCCGGTATCCGGCTGCTCTGCCTGAACGCCTCGCCAGGAGCTCAGCACACAGCCCCCGGCGAGGCGTTGTAGTGCGCTGACCTGCCGTGGTCGGGCCGGTAGTCGGGTGCGTACGCGCACTCGGTCTACCGACGCGCGGGCTGGGTGGAAGGCACGGGCTGTGACGCGGACACCGCCGCAACCGATGCTCGCCGCCCCTGTGTCCGACCCTGCGCTGCTGCCGGGGTGGGCGGGTGAGCCCAAGTGGGACGGATTTCGGGCCGCTCTGTCCGTCGACGGCGGCCAGGTGGCGCTGCGCTCACGGCACGGCACGGCACCCGGATGGCACCCGCATTTCCTGTGGCGCGCGCTCCAACGGGCAGCGCGGAACGGTGGGCTCACCGCTTCGCGCAGTACCTCGTCGACTGACCGGACAGCCCGTTGCACGAGGGCCGGTGGAAACCAGGTGCCTGTTGACTCTCCCTCCATGGGAGACCCAAGGGTGGAGCGCATGCACGTCGGTGACAACACGCTCTGGAGTATCGGGGAGCTCGCTCGGAAGACCGGGCTGTCGGTGAAGCTGATCCGGCACTGGTCGGACGCCGGGGTCGTTCACCCGGCGCGTCGGACTCCGGCCGGCTACCGGCTGTACGGCACCGAGGAACTGGCCCGGCTGCAACTGGCGCAGACACTGCGAGGGCTGGGCCTGGGGCTGGCGACGATCCGGGACGTACTGGAGCGCGAGAGCACCCTGTCAGAGGTGGCCGCGACGCACATCGACGCGCTGGAGGAGCAGATCCGCACGCTGCGAACGCAGCAGGCGGTGCTGCGCTCCGTCATCCGCCGCAACACCACTGCCGAGGGGCTCACCACCATGACCGAGCTGGCGCGCATGTCCGCCGCCGAACGCCGTGCCATCATCCAGGACTTCGTCACCGACACCCTGGGAGAACTGGACGTACCCACCTACCGACGGGGCCTGCTGGCGGCCACTCCCGACCTGCCCGCCGATCCCACCGACGAGCAGGTCAACGCCTGGCTCGAACTGGGCGAGCTCGTCAGGAATCCGGCTCTGCGCGCCAGCGTGCACCGTATGGCCCACTACGCCGCCGA
>NZ_JAPWHT010000018.1:0-49610 GCF_027270795.1 Streptomyces sp. ActVer | reverse complement strand
ACACCCAGCCCCGCTGGGCGGCCCGTACGCCCAGCTGGAATCTGCTGGCCGCGCCCAGCCGTTCCTGGAGTTCGCTCACCCGGCGTCGCAGGGTTCTGAGGCTCACGCCCAGATGGCGGGCCACCGCCTCGTCCTTCATACCGGCCGCCAGCAGCCGGATCAACACCCGCTCGCCCTCGGGGAGTTCACCGTTCCCCGCCGTCTGGCCGAGCGGTGTCGCCTGCTGCCAGGCCATTTCGAAGAGCTTCTGCAGGGCTTCGGTGACCGCCGAGTGCCACACCACGACGGCGCAGTAGCCGCCCGCCGCCGAGGCGGTCAGCGGCAGCATCGCCCGGCACCCGTCGACCACCAGCAGTTTGAGGGGCACGGACGGCAACACCCGTGCCTGCTCACCGAGTTCCACCATCTTCCAGGTGCGGGACAGTATCTTCGGGTCCTCCAGGGCCGTCGCCGCGTACACCCCACGAGAGACGATCCCGCGGCGCAGCAGATCGGCCTGGAGATCCGCCTGCGGTGCCGGCGGGGCGAGATACGGCGGCGTGTCGAAGAGGCACACCTCCCGCTCGGCGCGTGCGTACATCTCCTCCAGACGTGCCGCGATGGCGCCTTCGCCGGAGGCGACCTCGATCAGCCGGGACGGTTCCTCCCGCAGCAGCCCGGCCTCGTACGCGGTGCCCATCTCCTCGGCGGTGGCGGCGAGCAGTTCGGACTCCGTCTCGCGCCGGCGGATCAGCGCGCGCACCGCGACCCGTGGGTCGACCGCCCGTAACCCGCCCATGGAGTCCGGCGGCTGGAGCAGCCCGAGCCCGAGGAGTTGGTTGCAGGTCTCGCGCACCTGGGCCGGCGAGGCGCCGGTCAGCAGGGCCCAGCCGGCGGCACCGGCGTCGGGCTGATGGAGGATCGCCTGGTACACCCGCTCCTCGAAGGCGGACACCCCCACCGCGGCCCAAGGGCTCGCGGCAGGGGCGCGTCCCGCCGTGTTCTGTCCCGCCGTGTTCTGCCCGGCCGTGCCATATGCCGTGTTCACCATGGCTCGGCACGGTAGGCGATCTTTGTTAACTCTGCTGTCGTACCGGTCCGGGCCGCCGTCTACTTCAGGCCGAAGGCCCGCAGGACGGTCTGGTCGACCGTGTTGCCCTCCCGGTCGGCGGCCCGTACGCGCAGGGACACGAACTCGGCGCCCTTCGGGTGCTTCAGTTCCGCCTTGCCGTCCCGGACCTTCACCGTCTTCCAGGACGCGCCGTCGTCGTACGACACCCAGGCCTTCAGTTCACGGGCCGTGATGCCCGACTTCTGGTCCCGCACGGAGAGTTCGAGCTTCGACTTCCGCTTCGCCTCCGCCCGGTTGAGCAGGTCGAGCCCGTCCAGGCCGTAGTCGACGGAGAGCAGCGGCAGCGCGGTCTGCTGGTTCGTGTGCGCCGACGCGAAGGACCATTCGGTGTGGGTGCTGGTGGAGTACGTGGCCCAGCCGGCCTTGCGCTGCGCGTCGAGCACGAAGCGGTACGAGGCCTTCGTCGCCGGGACGTCGAAGGTGCCGTAGCCGCCGAGCACGCTGTTGCCGACCAGCTTCCCGTCCGCGTACAACGTGCCCTTCGCGGTGTCCTGGGCGCCGTCCACACTCGCGTAGTGACCCGGTGTCGCGTCGCTCAACTCCGGCACCCTGAGGGCGAGTTTGTCACCGGTGCGCTGGGAGAGGCCGTACCGCTCGCTGGTCGCCGGGCGGACGACCTGCCGCAGCCACTCCTCGCTGGGCGCCTTGCCCGCCTTGTCGAAGGTCCGCAGGTCGTTCCACTGGCCCCTGTTGGTCTGCCAGTTCGGGGAGACGGTGTTCCAGATGCGGGTGTCGGGATCCACGTTGTAGTACTCGGTACGTGTCGTGCCGAGGGGGACGTACTGGCTGGTCTCGATGGCGGCACCCTGCCACGGGCGGTACCGGTAGACGGCGTCCCTGCCGACGTCACCTTCCCGGCTCCCGTGGTAACGGACCTTCTGCTTCACGGTGGTGGAGCTGTTCAGTGCGTACGTCTGGTTCTTCGAGATGGCACCGGTCTGCGGGAACATCACGTTGTAGACGTACGGGCTGACCGCGGTGCCGTCCAGTTTCAGCGTGACCTTCTTCCCGCTCTTCAACAGCGCGCCGAGCTTCGCGCCGTCCTCGCCGGTGGCGACCATCAGCGGGATCGTCGTGCTGTCCACCCAGGAGATCCAGTAGCCGGGCTTCTCCTGGTACGCGATGACGTAACCGGCCCCGGCCTTGGTCGCGTTGGCCACCGCCTCGTCCGCCGTCTTCCCGGCGGCTAGCCGGACCACCGCCACCTTGCCCTTGACGTCGAGCCCCTGGAAGTCGGCCGCGGTGCCGCTGCCGGCGTCCACCGCCCGCACCGTGCGCTTACCGTTGATCTTCACCGGAAGGCTCTCGCTCTGCGAGTAGTCGAGAGGCAGCGCGTACTTCTCGGGGCTGCTGACGCTCGCCGTCAACTCCTTCTCGTACAGACGGAACTTGGGGGCGAACTCGAACAGGCCCTCGGTGACCTTCTCGGTCGGAGCGACATAGACGCGGTCGGTCCACCAGTTCTGGGCGTAGGTCGCGCCGAAGGCGGTGCCGGGCCCTTCGCGGTGCCACGAGGTGCTGAAGCTCTGGAACTCGGAGTTCTCCTTCGTCCTCGGCTTGATCTCGACGGCCTTGCGGGCGTCGAAGACGACCTCGGTGTCCTTGTCGACCTTGATCTCCGGATCACCGACGACGGAGGTCGCGACCTCCAGTCCGGCCGCGTCCCGTTCCGGGATCCAGGTCGCCATGGAGTACGTACCGGCCGGCACCTTGAAGGTGTAGCCGCGGCCGAGGAACCCGTGGGTGTCCGGGTACGCGCCGTTCAGCTCCTGCAGCACGAAGAGCGACGCCGAGGTCGACGGCTGGCCACTCCGGTTCACCAGCGAGACCTTCAGGTCGTAGGTCTTCGGCAGTTTCTCGAAGCCGACGGCCGTGGTGACCCGGACGCCGTCGGCGCTCGCGGTGACATGGCCCGTGTACCGGCCCTCGGTCTCCTCGGCCGGGTCGACCGTGACCGCGACGGTGGCGGTGCCCTTCGCGGGGACCGTCACGACATCCGCGCCCAGGGCGGCCTCGGTGAGCGAGGACGCCAGCTTCAACTCCACTGCCTTGTCGGTGGTGTTGGTGTACGTGATGTCCTTGCTCGCGGCCTCGGCTCCGTCGGCCTCGTATTGGCCGAAGCTGAGCGCCGGGGTGGCGAAGACGCCCTGCCCGACGGCCCGTACGGCGTCGACGCGGCCGTCGCCCTGCTCGAACACAGAGGCGTCGGGGCTGGTCTCGGCAGTGGTGGCCAGGGCCTGCTTGATCTGCTGTCCCGTCCAGTCGGGATGCGCCTGCGCGACCAGTGCCGCGGTGCCCGAGACATGCGGGGTCGCCATCGACGTGCCGCTCACCCTCGTGTAACTGTCGCCGACAGGCGTGCTGCCGGGCATGTTGGTTCCCAAGGCACGGGCAGCCGCGATTCCCACGCCCGGCGCGGTGATCTCCGGCTTGATGGCGGAGTCGCCGAGCCGTGGCCCGCGGCTGGAGAACGAGGCCAGCTTGTCGGACTTGTCGACCGCGCCCACGGTCAGCGCGGAGTCCGCGATACCCGGGGTGCCGAGGGTCTGCTCGGACGGGCCGGAGTTACCGGCCGCGATCACGAAGAGAGCACCGGTGGACGCGGACAGCTCGTCCACGGTCTCACTCAGCACGTCGGAGGGGCCGGACGCGTCACCGCCCAGCGACATCGAGACGATCTTCGCACCGGAGCGCGCGGCCCAGTCCATGCCGTCGAGGATCCAGGAGGTCTGACCGCGGCCGTCGTTCGCCAGCACCTTGCCGACCAGCAGCTCCGCACCGGGTGCCACGCCCTTGAGCCTGCCGTCCGAAGCCGCGCCCGAGCCGGCGATCGTGGACGCCACATGGGTGCCGTGGCCGTGACCGTCCTGCACGGCCTCGGTCGGCACGAAGCTCTTCGTCTCCGCGAGCTTCCCCGCCAGATCCGGGTGGCCGGTGTCCACGCCCGTGTCCAGGACGGCGACCTTGACGCCCTTGCCGTCGTAGCCCGACTGCCACACCTCGGGCGCGCCGATCTGCGGGACGCTCGTGTCGAGGGACACCTTCACCTTGGCGTCGAGCCAGATCTTCTTGATGCCGTCGCCGAGTTGCCGCGCGGCCTTCGTGGTGGGTCCGGTGCCGAGCGCGGGGGCGATGTCCGCCCAGAAGGCGGTGGAC
Organism: Streptomyces sp. ActVer; assembly: GCF_027270795.1. NCBI lineage: Bacteria > Bacillati > Actinomycetota > Actinomycetes > Kitasatosporales > Streptomycetaceae > Streptomyces > Streptomyces sp. ActVer. The sequence goes on along the minus strand of NZ_JAPWHT010000018.1, from coordinate 45,343 downwards.
TTCCTCGCGCTCAGCGCTGCTCCGTCGATCCCGGGCAGGGCGAGCGTGCGGCGTGCGCCGTCGGGCGTCGCGCTGCCCTTGGTGTAGGTGGCGATGAGCGGGGTGGTGCCGGTCGTGGAGTCGGTGTACCCCTGCTTCACCAGCTGGGTGATGTTGAACAGGGCCGGATCGAGGCGGCCCGCCTGTACCAGCGGGAGCGCGTCCGCCGGCAGCACGCTGATCTCGCCGTCGCGTTCGGTGGACAGGAAGGTGGCGGCCTCGCGGCCCTTGCCGCGCCGGACGTCGACGGCGTGCTTGCCGTCCGGACCGGCGGTGAGGGACACGGTGTCACCGGTGATGAGGGTGACGGTCTGTGTGGTCCCGGCGCGGGTTTCCGCGCCGGTTCCCGCACCGGTCCTCGTGGTCGCGTCGGACTTGGTGACCGGGTCTCCGGGACCGGCCGTCGCGGGCGTGACTGCCCCCGCGAGCAGTCCGGCAGCTCCGGCCACGGCCCAGAGGGCGTGGTGTCTTCGCATGGGTGGACGTCCTCCCCTGAACGCTGACAAACGCTTCCGGCCTGGTGGGCGGAAGCCAGTGATCAGAGTGGGCGCCGTGCGGCAGGGGGCTCAAGGGATTCGCGTGGCCGAGGAATGCCAATGCCCCTTTTGGCCAGGGGAGTTGGCGGGTGCGCTACGCCCGGGGACGGGTCGCCGTCTGCCCGGGCCCACCGGGTCGCACGGCTGCGGCTCAGGCGGAACACAGGGTTCTGCCAGCGAACCGGGACAGGATCAAGACATGTCTGGCATCCGAAGGGAGCACGTCCGTGTGCTGAACGTCGACGACGAAACCGGCCACACGGGACCGCGCTCCGCGGCCGGCACGGGGTCCGTTGCCGCGGCGGGCACTGGGTCCGTCACCGCGACCGGTGGGCGGCCGTGCCGGGTGGCGGACGGTGCGCCCCTGCCGCGCGTCGCGCACAACGGCAGCGCGCACGGCGGCAGAGCGCACATCGGCATCGCGCGCAACGGCATCGCGCGCAACGGCATCGCGCGCAGCCGCATCGCCCGCGGCGGCGTCCCGCATGCCGACGTCCTCGACGGAATGCGACACGACACAGCTGGGCCTGCGCACCGCACGGCCGGGCAGGAACCCCGCCCGGACGGACTCACTTCGGCGCCGGCGCCGACGACCCGCTCCGGGCGAGGTGCCGAGGATGACGGCAGATCGACGGAGGCCGGGAGATGAGTTCGCGGCTGCGGCTGCGGCTCCGGCTCCGGCCTCATGGGCGGTCGCAGCGGGACCGGCCCCCGCGCGGGCGCTCGCTGCGGGCCAGCCTTCCGCTGCTCGTCGGAGTCACCCTCGTCGCCGTGTGCGCGGTGACGGCGCTCACCGTTTTCCTCGTCCAACGCGCCTATCTGCTCGGTGACCTGGACCAGCGCGTCACCAACGCCGCCGAGCGCGTCCAGGTCGGGACCCAGGGCACGACCCGCGGTACGACTCAGACCGGACCGGCGGCCGACACGGACCTGGCGTTCCCCGACCAGCGAGGTCAGGCAGTCGGCACGATCGCGGCCACGCTCGAAGCCGACGGGTACGTATCGGCCGCCCGGGTCGTCCCCCAGGACGGCGACCCGCGAAATCTCAGCGCCGCCCAACGCGCCGCACTCGACGGCATCGAGGCCGACGGCTCCCTGCACACCCGGACCGTGCCCGGCCTCGGCACCTACCGGGTCACCGCCCTCGCCGACAGCGGGCAGGCAGTCCTCACCGGCCTGCCGATGGACGGCGTACGGGACATGATCCGGAGCCTGGTCGTGACCGAGACCGTGGTCGCCGTCGCCGCACTCGCCGCCGCGGGCTGCGTCTGCGCGGTCGTCATCAGGCGCCAACTGCGGCCGCTGGGACGGGTCGCCGCCACCGCCGCCGAGGTCTCCCGCTCGCCCCTGGACCGGGGCGAGGTCACCGGCCCGACCCCCGCATCCGGACTCACCCGCGTATCCGAACGGGACACCGACCCCGCCAGCGAGGCGGGCCAGGTCGGCGCCGCGCTCAACCGCATGATCGACCACGTGGAGTCCTCGCTCGCGGAGCGGCAACGCGGCGAGGAGGAGATCCGCCGCAGCGAGGAACGCGTACGCCGCCTCCTCGCCGACGCCAGCCATGAACTCCGTACGCCGCTCGCGGCCATCGCCGGATACGCGGAACTGATGAACCGAGGCGCGGGCATGATCGAGCCCACGCTGGCCTGGCGCAGGGTCTCCGCCGAGTCGGCCCGCATGACCGGCCTCGTCGAGGACCTGCTGCTGCTTGCCAGGCTCGACGAGGGACGGCCGCCGCGCGCGGCCGAGGCGGACCTCGCGGCCCTGGTCGCCGAGGCGGTCTGGGACGCGCGGGCCGCCGGGAGGGACCACGACTGGCAGCTCGGGCTGGTCCTCGACACCCCTGCGCTCGTCGTCGGCGACGAGGCCCGACTGCACCAGGTGGTGGCCAGTCTGTTGGCCAACGCGCGTATGCACACACCTGTGGGCACGACCGTCGTCACCTCGGTCGAGGCCACGGACGAGCGCCGCGTCATCCGGGTACGCGACAACGGCCCCGGCATCCCGCCCAACCTGCTCCCCAGAGTCTTCGAACGCTTCACCCGCGCCGACGTCTCGCGCTCCCGCCCGGACGCCAGGTCCGGCGGCTCCGGTCTCGGCCTCGCCATCGCGGCGGCGATCACACAGGCACACGGAGGCCGGATCGGAGTGGAGAGCGAGCCGGGACGCACGGAGTTCACCATCGAACTGCCACCCGTCGGGATGCCCCAACTGCTGTCCGTGGACACGGTCTCGGCCCCCTCACAGCCGCAACCCCAGCACCCGCACCCGCACCCGCAGCGACCCCCGCACTCGCCATCACAGCAGCAGCCGACGCAACCGCCGACGCGCTCATCGGTACGAGCACCTGCCCCGGCATCCTCACAGGCCCAGACCCGTTCCTGACACCAGGCACTGGCCCAGGTTTCCTGACACCGCCTCATCACCCACGTACCGAGAACGGCGAGCCTCCCAGTCGTCGCCCGGGCCGCACCCGCCCGGGTGCGGCCCTTGTGCGCCAGCCGTTTACAGGTGTAGAGGTCCGCGCTAGCGTCAAAACCACGTGGGGTGGGAGCGCTCCCACATCGGTGGACCGGAACCCGCCCAGGGTTCGCTCCCATCTCGCGCATCCGCACACGGACGCCAACCGCACACGGACGGCAACGGACACCCCACGCCCCCTGAACGAAGGGACGGTCAGATCTGTCATGGTCCTGACAAGCCCATCGCCCATGCCCACCCCACGGCCCCCACGGCGATTACCGCTCCCCGCCCGCGGCAGAGCCTTCCTCCTCATCCTGCTGGCCCTGGTCGTCACGATCCCGGCGCTCGGTCTGGTCGTATCGGCCGGCGGCGAGGCGAAAGCCCACGGCACCCCCATGAAGCCCGGCAGCCGCACCTTCCTGTGCTGGCAGGACGGGCTCACCGACACCGGTGAGATCAAGCCGATCAACCCGGCCTGCAAGAAGGCGCAGCAGGTCAGCGGCACCACCCCGTTCTACAACTGGTTCTCGGTGCTCCGCTCCGACGGCGCGGGCCGCACCCGCGGCTTCGTGCCCGACGGCGAGCTGTGCAGCGGTGGCAACACCAACTTCACGGGCTTCAACTCCCCCAGCGCCGACTGGCCGTTGACCCATCTCACGTCGGGCGCGACCGTCGACTTCTCCTACAACGCCTGGGCCGCGCATCCGGGTTGGTTCTACGTCTACATCTCCAAGGACGGCTTCGACCCGACCAAGGCACTCACCTGGAACGACATGGAGGAACAGCCGTTCCTGAGCGTCGACCACCCGCCGCTCAACGGCTCCCCGGGCACAGTCGAGGCGAACTACTCCTGGTCCGGTCGGCTACCCGCGGGCAAGTCGGGCCGTCAACTGATCTACATGGTCTGGCAGCGCTCGGACAGCGCGGAGACCTTCTACTCCTGCTCCGATGTCGTCTTCGACGGCGGCAACGGAGAGGTGACGGGCATCCGCGACCCGGGCAACCCGACCGAGCCCCCGCCCGGCGCCTGCTCCGCCACCCGCCGTACGACGGGCAGTTGGTCCGGCGGCTACCAGTCCGAGGTCACCGTCACCAACAGCGGTGAGGTGCCGATGCTCGGCTGGATGGTCGACTGGACACTGCCGGGCGGCCAGTCCGTCGCCAGCCTCTGGAGCGGCAACGCCACGTACAGCGGCCAGAAAGTGATGGTCCACAACGCCGACTGGAACGGGTCGCTCGATCCGGGCGAGAGCGCCTCGTTCGGGTACGTCGTCCAGGGGTCGGGGGGTGATACGGCGACCGCCCTCGCCTGTCGGCCGGGCTGAGCCGGTCCGGGCCGGTGAACCTGTGACTCCACCTGCTCGGACTCCACCTGCTCGGGGCGGACCCGGTGGCCGTAATCCACCGGGTCCGCGAGCCGGGCAGGTTCGGGGGAAGGTCTGCCCGGATGGAAAATGGCTTGTGCGGACCAGAGGACGCGACAACGTTGTCGAATGGTCTGGCCGAGACTCTACTCCTCCAACGGACAACGCTGTCAAACCTGTTGGGCCTTGAGGCGTCCGAGTGTCGGCCGCGCGCGTCCCTCGGAGGGCGGGCGCCCTTCCGTGGTACAGGTGCGGCACGCTACCGGGATTCATTCGCAGTGCATCGGCCTTCAGGCCGCTGGTGAAGCGAATCTGCCATCGTGACGCGGAGCGGCACGGACGCTGTCCTGCGGAGCAGGAGAGCGCAGGCGTCCGTTTATGGCCGACGCGGAGCGTCAGGGGCCCTGATCCGGCGAAGTCCGGGCAACGTCTCCCCCTGTCCGGCCTGTCCCGCCCGTCCGGCCCGTTCCGCTCCTCCCGGTTCAAGGGAGTACCGGCCGTTCATATGTTCCCTCTGGTGGCGGGTGGCGCTCGTTCGTACGATCACCGCATGCAGCTTCGGTACGCCTTCAGGCTGTACCCGGAACCTGGCCAACGCACGGCGCTGGCCAGGGCGTTCGGGTGCGCCCGCGTCGTGTACAACGATGCCGTGCGCGCCCGCGAGGACGCCCGCAGGGCGGGCGAGGCATTCCCCACGGCGGGTGTGCTGTCCCAGAAGCTGATCACCGAGGCCAAGCAGACACCCGAACGGTCCTGGCTGGGGGAGGTCTCCGCGGTCGTCCTCCAGCAGTCCCTGCGCGACGCGGAGGCCGCCTACAAGAACTTTTTCGCCGCCCTCAAGGGCGAGCGCCGGGGCGCGAAGACCGGTGCGCCCCGCTTCAAGTCCCGAAAGGACACCCGTCAGTCGATCCGCTTCACGGCCAACGCCTGCTGGTCGATCACCGGTTCCGGGCGGCTGAACCTTCCCAAGGTCGGCGCGGTGAAGGTGAAGTGGTCACGAGTGCTGCCCGCACGGCCCTCCTCGGTCAGCGTGATCAAGGACGCGGCCGGACGGTGCTTCGCCTCCTTCGTCATCGACACCGACCCGGCCGCCGACGCTGCCTGGATGCCCGACGCCAACCACACGGTTGGCATCGATCTGGGCCTGACCCACTTCGCTGTCCTCTCCGATGGGACGAAGATCGATTCCCCGCGGTTTCTGCGCCGGGCGGAGAAGAAGCTGAAGAAGGTCCAGTGGGAGCTGTCCCGTAAGCAGAAGGGGTCGAAGAACCGGGAGAAGGCCCGCCTGAAGGTCGCCCGCGCCCACGCACAAGTGGCCGATGCGCGCCGCGAGTTCCACCACCAGCTCTCCACGAAGCTGATCCGCGACAACCAAGCGATCGGTGTGGAGGACCTGGCGGTCAAGGGACTGGCGCGCACCCGACTGGCGAAGAGTGTGCATGACGCGGGCTGGACGCAGTTCGTGCACATGCTGGAGTACAAAGCCGTCCGGTACGGGCGCACCCTGGTGAAAATCGGCCGGTTCGAGCCGACCAGTCAGGTGTGTTCGGCGTGTGGGGCCAAGGACGGCCCCAAGCCCCTGCACATCCGGGAATGGACCTGTGCCGCCTGCGGTGCGGTGCACGACCGGGACCACAATGCCGCGAAGAACGTGAAAACGGCCGCCGGACTGGCGGTGACAGCCTGTGGAGCGCAGGTCAGACCAGGACTCGTCCTGGCACAGCGCGACGAAGCAGGAAGCCACGGATTCCCGTCCGAACCCCGTGCCGCGTAGCGGCACAGCAACGGACGAGAAGGCCAGAATCCTCGGGCTTCAGCCCGAGGAGCAAGTCAACGGCCAGACCATCGAACTCCCCTCACCGGCGGCCAAGTTGAGCTTCCTCGGCAGCGCGGTCAACGGCAACCAGCAGACGCGGGCGACCGTCACGTACGACGACGGCACCACCGACTCCATCGACCTCTCCTTCACCGACTGGACCGTCGGCGGCGGAGGCGGCACCGTCCAGTACGGCAACGAGGTCGTCGCCCGGGCCGCGTACCGGAACGTCGCGGGCGCAGACAAGGACCCGGTCGCCACGTACGTCTTCGCCACGAAGCCGTACGAGGCGCCGGCGGGCAGGACGATCAAGAGCGTGAAGCTTCCGGACAACGCCGACCTGCACGTGTTCACCGTCGCGGTGAGCTGAACTCCCGTTCAGGGCAGGGCGATCCGCCTCCGTCGGTGCTCCAGTCGGCGGAGGCGGTACCGTGTGCGATTCCGACGATCGCCCCGGGGGACGAGCCATGCGCAAGCGAGAGACAGTGCTGCGGCCCGCGGCCGTCTGCCTGGCCCTGGTGATGCCGCTGGGTGGACTCGCCGGGTGCGGTTCAGGCGTCGGCGCCGCGAAGAAGTCGTGGATCGCGGTGCCGGAACAGTTCTATCTCCGGCCGCCCGGGGACAAGTCGGGTCCGACGAACAAGGTGCCCTTCCACGTCCAGGCCGAGGACGTGAAAGCGAGGAGCCGCGTCGGAACGCAGGACCACCGGCTCACGGTGGACGTCACCGGGTCCGAGCACGCGGTACGGCTCAAGATCTCGGACATCCGCAAGAAGAACCCCAGGTGCGCCGGGACCGACACGCGGGTCGTCTGCCGGGTGAGCGGCGCCTACGACAGCTGGTCCGACATCGACCGCGTCTATCCGTACGCCGCCCCGGGCAGCAAGCCGGGCGACAGCGGAACGGTCCGCTTCAGCTTCACCACGAAGAAGGGGAAGAAGCTCAGCGCCCGCACCCGGGTCGTCGTCGGCGAGCCCGTGGTGAAGGTGCGGACGACGAAGGTGTTCAAGGACGTCGGCCCCGGCTCCGTCCTCAGCATGCCCGTCGTGGTCCGCAACACCGGGGAGGTGCCCGTGCGCGGCGTCGGCCTGCAACTCTCCGTCGGCACGGGCCTGCGCTTCAAGCAGCAGTACGGCAACTGCCGTTACCCGGATCCGCAGAAGGGCTCCCTCGCGATGTGCGAGTTCCCCGGCGTGCGCATACCGCCCGGGCAGGCGGTCGTCCTCCGCCCGGCCCTGGCGCTGGACGTCGCCAGGACGGAGATGTACTCCTCTTTCCGCCAGCAGGCGTGGGCCCTGGACATGGGCCCCGCGAAGAACAGCGTGGTGCCTGAGGGAGGAGACCGCGGCGACGGCCGCCGGCTGACGACCGCGACCGCCAACGGCTCCGACCTGAAGGGGACGTTCGCAGGCGGCGACGTGTGGAGCGAGGTACAGGTGGACACGTACGCCGACTTCGAGGTCTTCGCCGTCGAGGTGAGCGGCGAGCGCGGCAGCGAGCACACCGTGCGACTGAAGGTCCGCAACAACGGCCCCGCCAACCCCGGGGGCACGACACTGCTGTTCACCCCGCCGGAGAGCGCCACCGTGGTGAAGCAGCCCATGGAGGCCATCGACGAGGGCGTGTACGAGCCCTACTGCGACCTCGACCAGGGCACGTACTCCTGCTCCGTGGGAAGCGGGCTCGAAGCGGGCAGGACGCGCACCTTCGACTTCAGGCTCCGCCTCGGCGGACCGGGCGAGGGCAGCGTGCGGGTGACGGACGCCCGCGATTCCGACCGCCGGGACCCCGACCCCGCCAACGACACGGCACCGGTTACCGTCCTGCCGTAACCGGTGCCGTGTACGCCGTGCGCGTGCTGTCGAACCGTGCCGTGCGTCAGCTCAGCAGTTCCACCTCCGCCAGCGTCGCCTCACCGTCGAGGACCAGCCGGTACTTGGTGTACGACCCGGGCGCCGAGACCGAGAAAGCCCGTGTCTGCCGGTCCCAGGTGAAGGACTGGCCGGACCGCTTGTCGAGGTCCTTCCACGTGGTCCCGTCGGACGAGCCCTGGAGGACCCAGCCCTGCGGAGCCTTGGAGCGCTCGGCCGACGTCAGCGTGTACTGAACGGCCCTGGCCCGGTCGGCGGTCGGCAGGTCGACGGACTCGACGGTCGCGTTCGTCGCCGAGGTGTTGTCGAACAACTCGCCCTCGCCCTTGATGACATCGCTGCGGGGCGAAGGCACCTTGTCGTCCTCGGTGATCGAGACGGGCGCCGCGTTCTTCCCGGTACCCCACGAGGACGGCTTCGACCCCATGTCGAACTCCAGCACTGCGCCACGGGAGATGAGCGAGTGGGGGAGCGAAGTCTTCGTCCAGGCCTTGCCGTTGACCTTCAGGCCCTGCACGTAGACGTTCTTCGCGCTGTTCTTCGGGGCCTTCACGACGAGCTCCCGGCCGTTCTCCAGCTGCACGGTCGCCTTGGTGAACAGCGGTGAGCCGACGGCGTATTCGCCACTGCCCATCACCAGCGGGTAGAAGCCGAGCGAGGAGAAGAGGAACCAGGCCGACTGCTCGCCGTTGTCCTCGTCACCGTGGTAGCCCTGCCCGATCTCGCTGCCGGTGTAGAGGCGTGACAGCACCTCGCGGACGTTCTTCTGCGTCTTCCAGGGCTGGCTCGCCGCGTTGTACATGTAGTTGACATGGTGGGCGACCTGGTTGGAGTGCCCGTACATGCCCATCCGTACGTCACGCGCCTCGGTCATCTCGTGGATGACGCCCCCGTACGAGCCGACGAACTCGGGCGAGGCGGTTTCGGGCGTCGCGAAGTACGTGTCGAGCTTCTCCGCGAGCCCGGAACGGCCGCCGTACAGGTTGGCGAGGCCGCGGGAGTCCTGGGGCGCGGTGAAGGCGTAGCCCCAGCCGTTCGTCTCGGTGTAGTCGTAACCCCACACCCTCGGGTCGAACTTGGACGACTCGACCCGCCAGTCGCCCTTGTCGTCACGGCCCTGGAAGAAGCCGGCCTTGTCGTCGAAGAGGTTGACGTAGTCCTGGGCGCGGTTGAGGAAGTACTCCGCCTCCTCCTTGTAGCGCTTCTCGCCCGTCTTCTTGTAGAGGGCCTGGCCCATCTTCGAGATGCCGTAGTCGTTGAGGTAGCCCTCAAGCGCCCACGAGAGGCCCTCGTGCGTGTCGGTGCTCGTGTAGCCGAGGAACGGCGAGGTCGCCATGCCCTTGCGGCCCACGCCCGAGGCGGGCGGCACGACGGTGGCGTTCTTGACCGCCGCGTCGTACGCCGACTTCGCGTCGAAGTCGACCCCCTTCACGTACGCGTCCGCGAACGCCACGTCCGAGGAGGTGCCGGTCATCAGGTCCGCGTAGCCGGGCGAGGACCAGCGCGAGGTCCAGCCGCCGTCCTTGTACTGCTGCACGAACCCGTCGACCATCTCACCTGCCTGACCGGGCGTCAGGAGCGAGTAGGCCGGCCAGGTCGTCCGATACGTGTCCCAGAAGCCGTTGTTGACGTACACCTTGCCGTCGACGATCTTCGCGCCGGTGTGCGTCGGGGTGTCCGGGCCGGGCATAGGCGAGAACGGCGAGGCGTACTGGTACTTCGAACCGACCTTCTCGAAGCCGGAGTTGGGGTACAGGTACAGCCGGTAGAGGCTGGAGTACAGGGTCGTCAGCTGGTCCGGCGTCGCACCCTCGACCTCGACCTTGCCGAGGATCTTGTCCCACTGCTTCTGGGCGCGCGACTTGACCGCGTCGAAGGACGTGCCGTCCGGGATCTCCTGACGGAGGTTGTCCTTGGCCTGGTCGATGCTGATCAGGGACGTGGCCAGGCGGAGCGTGACCGTGCGGTCCTCGCCCGCCTTGAACCGCAGATAGCCCTTCACACCGGCCGAGCTGCCCTCGGCGACCTCCGAGTCGAAGACCCCGTACACGAAGAGGCGGGTGGCGCCCGTCGACAGGCCGGACTTCACGTCCGAGTAGCCCGTGAAGGTCCCGTTCTCCTTGTTGAGGGTGAGGCCCGCCTGGTCGGTGACGTTGTCGAAGACGACGCTGGCGTCGTCGCCGGGGTAGGTGAAGCGCATGGCCGCCGCGTGGTCCGTCGGCGCCATCTCCGTCTTCAGCCCGTTCTCGAACCGCACTCCGTAGTAGTACGGGCGTGCCGTCTCGTTCTCGTGCTTGAAGGGCAGCGCGCGGGCGGTGCGGCCCGTCTCCGGGGTGCCGGACGCGGCCGACGGCATCACCTGGAAGGTCTGCCGGTCACCCATCCAGGGGCTCGGCTCATGACTCGCGCTGAACGCCTGTATGGTCGGCAGATTGTCCGCGTTGTTCGAGCGCGCGTAGTCGTAGAGCCAGCTGAGCGAACCCGCGTTCGTCACCGGCGTCCAGAAGTTGAAGCCGTTCGGCACGGCCGTCGCCGGGAAGTTGTTGCCGCGCGAGAAGCCGCCGCTGGAGTTGGTGCCGCGCGTGGTGGACGCGTAGTCCGAGAGATGGGCCTTCGGCTTCTCGGGCTTCTTCACGCTCAGGTTCACGTCGTCCAGCCAGCCGCGGAACTTCGCGGGACCCTTCGGGGAGTCGTACGCGACCAGGATCCGGTCGACCGTCCGGCCGGCCGCGACCGAGCCGATCCGCGAGACGACGTTGTTCCACTGGTTGACGTACAGCACCTTCGACGCGCCCTGACCCTGCGGAGTCAGCGGGAACCCGTTCTGGTCCTGGGCCCGCAGGTCGCTCAGATAGGTGCCGTCCGTGAACGCCAGGTCCACCGACACGTTCGTGGCGTCGTAGTCCCGGTCGCCGTCCGCCATCGAGGGGAAGACCCGGTACGCCAGCTCGGTGTCGCGGCCCACGGCCACGTTCACGTCGAAGACCTTGTTGTACGAGTAGGCGCGGCCGTCCGCCTTGTGCGTGCCCGCGTACCGCAGGGCGCGCTTGCCCGTGAAGCCCGCGCCGGACTTCGCGGTCGGGGAGCCGCTGGGGCCGCGGTCCACCAGCGAGAGCATGTCCTTGGGCGTCGGCTCCTCGCCGCCGCCCGTGGAGAACTGCACGTCGGCGAGTTGCAGGGCGTCCGAAGCACCGTTGTTCCTGGTGATGTCGAGCCGGAAGTGCTGGTACTCGGCGGGCTCCGCGAGGTCGTACGACTTCGTCTGGAAGCGCTCGCCGAAGGACTCGCCCGTGCGGTTGTCGAGGGTCTTCCAGTCCTTGCCGTCCGTGGACCCCTGGAAGGTCCAGTCGACCGGGTCGCGCTCGTCGTGGTCGTTGGCCGACGTGAGCGCGTACGTCACCAGCTTCACCGGGGCGTCCAGCTCGAATTCCACCCAGCCGGTGGGCGCGAAGGTCAGCCATTTGGTGCCGGGCTCGACGTCGACGAGGTTCTCCTTCACCTCGCCCGAGCCCGAGTTCTCGCCGCTCGCGCCGACGTCCGTGACGTGCTCGGTCACATTGCCGGGAATGCCGGTGCTGAAGCCGCCGTCGACACCCGACGAACGCTTCGAACCATCGGGCGTGGTGTCGACCGTATTCAGCCAATCGGGTGCGGGTTCACCCGCCTCGAAGGAGGAACCGAACTCCCGGTCCGCGGCGGCGGCTTCGGCCGGACGGGCGACCGCGGCGCCCTGCGAGGCCACCACCAGCGCGAAGGCGGTCGCTCCGAGGACCGCCGTGGAACCCCATCCGTGCCGTGCCCTGATCCGAGATCTGTGCGGAGATCCTTGCCGAGATCTGTGGTGCATGCGCCAGCACCCTCCCTGTCACGTGCGCCTGGACAACGTTGTCATGTTTGCTGCGCAGGTCCAGTAGGGAGTCAAGTGGTCAGGGATGTCAAGGGTGTTGGACGTGGCGTACGGGGGTAATGGCGACAGCCGACTCGATGGCCCATCCACGGGCTCACCTGTCGGCTTCCTGTTCGGCCGCTGATCGTTCCCTGATCGCCCGCTGTGCGGCCGGGCCCCCGGCAGCTGATATTTCCGCGAGGTCTCACTTCGGGAAAGAGTGTCGGCCAACTGTGCATTCGATCTTGCTCCGCTGGCGGGAAGTGGACTATACCTGTCGGCGTCCGCCCGATCGTTTCGCCGGTCGCGGTCAGGCAATGGCCACGGGGAAGTGGAGGCGCGACGTACACACCGATCGTCGCGTGTTCCCGCTGCTCCCGGTGCCGGAAAGGCACGACCCCAGCTTCAACAACCGCGGTGCCGGGGAGGGTCCGGTTCACCGCCTGAGTCCTGATGAAGGCGAGGACTTGAGCATGGGATCCACTTCCGCCCACAACAACCGTGAGGGCGTCGGCCGCCGCGATCTGATCAAGCGGTCCGCTGCGCTCGGCCTGATTTCCGTACCCACGATGAGTTTTCTGTCGGCGTGTGCCAGCAGTGGTGGCGACGGCAACGGCGACAAGGCCAAGGCGGGCAAGAAGACCGCCAAGAATCCGCTGGGCGTCAACGACACCGCGGGGATGGAGTTCGTTCTCTTCGACGGCGGCTTCGGCAAGGAGTACGCCGAGGACGCCGTCAAGATCTACGAGAAGGGCTTCCCCGGGGCGAAGGTCAAGTTCTCCGCCACCCAGAAGATCCAGTCCACGCTCCAGCCCCGCTTCAACCAGGGCACCCCGCCCGACCTGATCGACAACTCCGGCGCCGAGCAGATGGACATGGGTGTCCTGGCCGGAAAGAAGCAGCTCACCGACCTCACCCCGCTCCTCGACGCCGCGTCCTACGACGACCCGAACAAGAAGGTCCGCGACACACTGCGTCCCGGCATCGTGGAGATGGGCCGGCTGGACGGCGACCCGGTCTGGATCATGTACTACGCCTACACGGTGTACGGCGTCTGGTACTCGCAGAAGGCCCTGGACTCGCTCGACGCGGAGTACCCGCAGACCTGGGACCAGATGCTCGCCGTGTGCGAGAAGGCCAAGAAGAAGGGCATCGCGGGCTGGACGTACGCGGGCAAGTACCCGTACTACCTCCCCTTCTCGCTCTACCCGATGATCGGCAAGGTGGGCGGCCGCGAGGTCCTCGACGCGATCGACAACCTGGAGCCGAACGCCTGGAAGCACCCGGCGGTCAAGGCGTGCTTCGACGCCTACTACGAGCTCTACAAGAAGGGCTACGTCCTCAAGGGCACCCCCGGCCTCGACCACATCCAGTCGCAGACCGCGTGGGCCAAGGGCAAGGCGCTGTTCATCCCGAACGGCTCCTGGGTGGAGAACGAGTCGGCCAACGTCATCCCGAAGGACTTCGACCTCGCGGTCTCGGCGCCCACCGGCATCGACAGCTCCGACAAGTTGCCCTTCGGCACCATCTGGGCCTCCGGCGGTGAGCCCTTCATCGTGCCGGCCAAGGCGAAGAACGCCGAGGGCGGCATGGAGCAGCTGCGCATCATGCTCAGCGAGGCGTCCTCGAAGAACTTCACCAGCAAGGTCAAGTCGCTGACCGCGTTCAACGGCGGTACCACCGGGATCACCCTCACCCCGGGCCTCAAGTCCGGTGTCGCGGCGCTGGACCTGGCCGGGCAGAACATCCTGAATCCGCGGCTGCAGGACTGGTACGTGCAGTTGCAGAAGGAGCAGATCGGTGTGGGCGGCCTCGGCGAGATGATGGCCGGCCGGGCCACCCCGGCCGAGACCATCAAGAAGATCCAGGCCTTCGCCGATGCGACCGCCAAGGACACGTCGATCAAGCACTACAAGCACCAGTGAGTGTCCGTCACCAGCGGCAGCACCCGCCCAGAGATCGGGGTAGGTAGTAATGCAGCACGGCAAGTACCGGTTCATCGTGGGGTTCCTGGCGGTTCCCCTGGGGCTTTACGCGCTTTTCGTCGTCTGGCCGTTCATCCAGTCCATCTACTACTCGTTCACGGACTGGACCGGCCTGAGCCCCGAATTCAAGATGGTCGGCTTCGACAATTACAAAAGGATGCTCGACGACGAGATCTTCTGGAAGTCGTTGCAGCACAGCCTGCTGTTCGCGTTGGTGCTGCCGCTGGTGACGATCAGTCTGGCGTTGTTCTTCGCCTTCATGATCAATGTGGGCGGACGGAGAAGGAAGGGCGGCCCGGTGATCTCCGGTGTCCGGGGCTCCTCCTTCTACAAGATCGTCTATTTCTTCCCGCAGGTGCTCTCGATCGCGATCGTCGCCCTGTTGTTCGCCTTCGCCTACAACCCGGACAGCGGCGCGATCAACGCCTTTCTGCGCGGGATCGGGCTCGACAGCGTCCAGCCGCTGTGGCTGGGCGACCCGAGCCTGGCGCTGTGGTGCGTGATGGCGGTACTCGTCTGGTCCACGGTCGGCTTCTTCGTGGTCCTCTTCTCCGCCGGGATGGCCTCCATCCCGGCGGACCTGTACGAGGCCGCTCTGCTCGACGGCGCGAACCGCTTCAGCACGTTCTTCCGGATCACCCTGCCACTGCTCTGGGACACGGTGCAGTCCGGGTGGGTCTACATGGGCATCCTCGCGCTGGGTGCCGAGTCGTTCGCGGTCGTGCAGATCATGACGACCGGGCCCGGCGGTCCCGACTACTCGACCACCGTCATGGTCCTGTACGTGTATCAGAAGGCGTTCCGTGACGGACAGGCCGCCTACGCCACCACCATCGGCGTCGCCCTGCTCGTGGTCACGCTGGCCTTCGCGGCTCTGGTGATGCGGCTGGGCCGGCGCGAGCGGCTGGAGTACTGACAGATGAAGACGACAGAGACCTCCGCCCCCCTGCCGGCCGAGCCCGGTGCCTCCATCAGCAAGGTCGACGTCCCGGCCGGCCCGCCCCCGAAGGAGAAGAAGGAGGGAAACCTCCTCAACGTCTTCTCGCACGGGATGCTCGTCCTGTGGGCGTTCATGGTCGTGATGCCGTTGCTGTGGGCGGTGATGACGTCCTTCAAGGACGACAACTCCATCTTCAGCTCGCCCTGGGCGCTGCCGGACAAACTGCACTTCGACAACTGGGCGCGGGCCTGGACCGACGCCAACATGAGCGACTACTTCCTCAACACCGTTCTGGTGGTGGGCGGATCCCTCATCGGCACGCTGGTGCTCGGTTCGATGGCGGCCTACGTGCTCGCCCGGTTCGACTTCCCGGGCAACCGCTTCATCTACTTCCTCTTCATCGGGGGCATGAGCTTCCCGATCATGCTGGCGCTGGTCCCGCTGTTCTACGTCGTGAACAACATGGGCCTCCTGAACTCCCTCCACGGCCTGATCCTGGTCTACATCGCCTACTCACTGCCGTTCACGGTCTTCTTCCTGACCGCGTTCTTCCGCACCCTGCCGACATCGATCGCGGAGGCGGCCTTCGTCGACGGCGCCTCGCACAGCCGGACGTTCTTCCAGATCATGCTGCCGATGGCCAAGCCGGGCCTGATCAGCGTGGGGATCTTCAACTTTCTCGGGCAGTGGAACCAGTACATGCTCCCGACGGTTCTCAACACCGACCCGGACAAGCGTGTGCTCACCCAGGGCCTCGTGCAGCTCGCGGCCAGCCAGGGCTACAAGGGTGACTGGTCCGGCCTCTTCGCCGGCCTTGTGATGGCGATGCTGCCGGTGCTCGCCGCGTACATCGTCTTCCAGCGCCAGGTCGTCCAAGGACTCACCGCGGGCGCGCTCAAGTAACGGTTCGGCCGTCGGTTCGGTTTGCGAGGGTGGTCCCGGATTGGAGCCGGGGCCACCCTGGTGTGTGCGGGCGCGGGCGCGCCCCTCTCTTGCTCAACCTCTTGACGGGAGGCAACCCCAACGGCTCAGCTTAGAGTTCACTAGTTGGACATAGACGGGGTCTCACTGAGGCGACCCCGTACGCAGGAGGTCGTCGTGGAGACTCCGGGGTCGCAGTCGTCGCTGCACCGAGCCAATCTCGAACGGGTCGTACGTGCGGTGCGCCTGGCCGGGTCGCTCACGCAGGCCGAGATCGCGAGGACGACGGGCCTGTCCGCGGCCACGGTCTCCAATATCGTTCGGGAGCTGAAGGACGGCGGAACGGTCGAGGTCACCCCGACCTCGGCGGGCGGCCGAAGGGCTCGCAGCGTCAGCCTCAGCGGTGATGCCGGCATCGTGATCGGCGTCGACTTCGGGCACACGCATCTGCGCGTCGCGGTCGGCAACCTCGCTCATCAGGTCCTCGCCGAGGAGTCCGAGCCGCTCGATGTGGACGCCTCCGCCGCGCAGGGCTTCGACCGGGCGGAACAGCTGGTCAACCGCCTGATCGCGGCCACAGGCGTGGACCGTACGAAGATCGCGGGCGTCGGGCTCGGCGTGCCGGGGCCGATCGACGTGGAGTCCGGGACGCTCGGCTCCACCGCGATCCTGCCGGGCTGGACCGGCACCAAACCCGCCGAGGAGCTGGGCGGACGGCTCGGCGTGCCCGTGCACGTCGACAACGACGCCAACCTGGGAGCCCTCGGCGAGCTCGTCTGGGGCAGCGGCCGGGGCGTACGGGACCTGGCGTACATCAAGGTCGCGAGCGGTGTGGGCGCCGGACTCGTGATCAGCGGCAAGATCTATCGCGGCCCGGGTGGCACAGCGGGAGAAATCGGGCATATTACTCTTGATGAGTCCGGCCCGGTCTGTCGCTGCGGCAACCGGGGCTGCCTGGAGACCTTCGCGGCGGCGCGCTATGTGCTGCCGCTCCTGCAGTCCAGCCACGGCACGGACCTGACCATGGAAGGTGTCGTACGACTGGCGAGGGACGGAGACCCTGGCTGTCGTCGGGTGATCGCCGACGTCGGCCGACACATCGGCAGTGGAGTCGCCAATCTCTGCAACTTGCTCAACCCGAGCCGGGTGGTTCTCGGTGGCGATCTCGCCGAGGCCGGGGAGCTCGTGCTCGGACCCATAAGGGAGTCCGTCGGCCGCTATGCGATCCCCAGTGCGGCACGTCAACTATCCGTTCTGCCAGGGGCACTTGGCGGCCGGGCGGAGGTCCTCGGGGCGCTCGCTCTCGCACTCAGCGAGATGGGCGATTCGACCCTTTTGGACGGCTCGCTCACCACCGCCACGCCTGCCTTCACTTAGAGAACGGATGGCACCGTTGCCATCTCGTTAAGGATTTACTTCTTGACGTCGCACTTGTGGCCGAGTTGACTTCCAGCCACCTCGGCCGCAACGTCGCGGCCTCGTCAGGGAGGTTTCTGAAGTGAATACGCGTATGCGTCGCGCCGCCTTTGCTGTTGCCGCAGGTGCGATGGCTGTCTCGCTGGCTGCCTGTGGCAGTGCCGACGAGGCCGGCGACAGTGACAGCACGAAGTCCGCGGCCAAGGGCGACGCCATCAAGGTCGGCCTCCTCCTTCCGGAGAACCAGACCGCTCGGTACGAGAAGTTCGACAAGCCCCTGATCGAGAAGAAGGTCAAGGAGCTCACGAACAACAAGGGCGAGATCGTCTACGCCAACGCCAAGCAGGACGCCACCACGCAGTCCCAGCAGGTCGACACGATGATCACCAACAAGGTGGACGTGCTGATCGTGGACGCCGTGGACTCCAAGGCCATCGCCAACGGCGTGAAGAAGGCCAAGGACGCCGGCATCCCCGTCGTCGCGTACGACCGCCTGGCCGAGGGCCCGATCGACGCCTACACCTCCTTCGACAACGAAGAGGTCGGCCGCGTCCAGGGCAAGGCGCTTCTGACGGCTCTGGGCGACAAGGCGAAGCCCTCCGCGAAGATCGTCATGATGAACGGCGCGGTCACCGACCCGAACGCCGCCCTCTTCAAGAAGGGCGCGCTGTCCGAGCTCGAGGGCAAGGTCGACATCGCGAAGTCGTACGACACCAAGGAGTGGAAGCCGGAGAACGCCAACGCCAACATGGAAGGCGCGATCTCCGCGATCGGCAAGAAGAACATCGTCGGCGTCTACTCCGCCAACGACGGCATGGCGGGCGGCATCATCACCGCGCTGAAGGCCGCGGGCGTCACCCCGCTCCCGCCGGTCACCGGCCAGGACGCCGAGCTCGCGGGTGTGCAGCGCATCGTCTCCGGTGAGCAGTACATGAGCGTCTACAAGCCCTACCCGCAGGAGGCGGACGTCGCCGCGGAGATGGCCGTCGCCCTCGCCAAGGGCGAGAAGCTCGACTCCATCGCCAAGGACTCGGTCGACAGCCCGACCACCAAGGGCGTCCCGTCGGTGCTCGTCCCCGTCGTGTCGCTGACCAAGGACAACATCAACGACACCGTCATCAAGGACGGCATCTACACCCTCGACGAGATCTGCACGGCGAAGTTCAAGGCCGCCTGCACCAAGATCGGTCTCGAGTAGTCGAACGCAAGTCCCTTACCGCGTACGGGAATTCGCCATCGGATTCCCGTACGAGGCTTGATTCCCGCAGGGAATCGATTCCGGGACTCGCACACCAGAAGCTCCTCCGGCGCCCCGCAACCACCAGCCCCGCAAGCTAGGGCGGGGCGCCGGACGGAATCCTTCCTCCCTCCCCCAATTCTTCTGCACAACCTCCCGCCGGGTCAGGCGGCGAAGGAGATGGTTAACGTGTCCGCTACGCCTGTCCTGGCGTTGCGCGGGGTCTCGAAGCGGTTCGGTGCCGTCCAGGCGCTCACCGACGTAGAGCTCGAGGTCCACGCCGGCGAGGTGGTCGCCCTGGTCGGCGACAACGGCGCCGGAAAATCCACGCTGGTGAAGACGATCGCCGGCGTGCACCCCATCGATGAGGGCGTCATCGAATGGGACGGCAGGACCGTCCAGATCAACAAGCCGCACGACGCCCAGCACCTGGGCATCGCGACCGTCTACCAGGACCTCGCGCTGTGCGACAACATCGACGTCGTCGGCAACCTCTACCTGGGCCGTGAGCTGAAGAAGCGCGGCATCCTGGACGAGGTCGAGATGGAGCGCCGCTCCCGCGAACTGCTCCAGACGCTGTCGATCCGCATCCCCAGCGTGCGCATCCCGATCGCCTCGCTCTCCGGCGGTCAGCGCCAGACGGTGGCCATCGCCCGCTCCATGCTCGGCGCGCCCAAGCTGGTCATCCTCGACGAGCCCACCGCGGCCCTCGGTGTCGAGCAGACCGCCCAGGTCCTCGACCTGGTCGAGCGGCTGCGCGAGCGCGGCCACGCCGTCCTGCTCATCAGCCACAACATGGCCGACGTCAAGGCCGTCGCCGACAAGGTGGCCGTGCTCCGGCTCGGCCGCAACAACGGCGTCTTCGAGGTCAAGACCACCTCGCAGGAAGAGATCATTTCCGCCATCACCGGTGCCACGGACAACGCCGTGACCCGTCGTGCGGCGCGCAGCAACGGGGAGGCTCAGAAGTGAGCATCGACAAGACCTCCGCCACTCCCGACGACCACGTCGTCGAGAACCCCGAGGCCGCCGCGGGCGCCGATGTCGCCGTCGACCCCCGGCTGCTGGTGCGCGAGCGCGGCTTCGCCGGCTACCTGGACGAGTTCAAGCGCAAGATGCGTGCCGGTGACCTGGGCTCGATCCCGGTCGTCGTCGGTCTGATCGTCATCTGCGTCATCTTCCAGAGCCTCAACTCGGCCTTCCTCTCGGCCGAGAACCTCAACAACATCGCCGTCGCGATGGTCGCCACCGGCATGATGTCCGTCGGCATCATCTTCGTGCTGCTGCTCGGCGAGATCGACCTGTCGGTCGGCTCGGTCAGCGGTGTGGCGGGCGCCATCACCGCCGTGCTCAGCGTCACGAACGGCGTGAACGAGTGGCTGTCGGTCCTCATCGCCCTCGCGAGCGGTGCGGCCATCGGTGCGATCCACGGCTTCTTCTTCGCCAGGATCGGCGCGCCCGCGTTCGCGGTCACGCTGGCCGGCCTGCTGTTCTGGCTCGGCTTCATGCTCCAGATCCTGGGCGAGAACGGCACGATCAACCTCGATGGCGACGGCGTGGTCGGCAAGCTGACCACGTACTACTTCTCGGACGTGGCCGCCGCCTACGGGCTCGCGGTGGTCGCGGTGGCGCTCTTCTTCGTCACCTCGTTCCTGGACAGCCGCCGTCGTGAGGCGGCGGGCATCCCGGCCCGGCCGCTCATCGACATCGTGGTGCGCACGGCGATCCTCGCGGTCGTCGCCTTCGCCGCGGCGATCATGTTCAACCAGTACAAGGGTCTGCCCCTGGCGCTGCTGCTCTTCGTCCTGGTCCTGGTGATCACGGACTTCGTGCTGCGCCGCACGACCTACGGCCGCAAGATCTTCGCGCTCGGCGGCAGCGTCGAGGCGTCCCGTCGTGCCGGTATCAACGTCACGGCGGTACGGGTCTCGGTCTTCGCCATCGCGGGCTTCTTCGCCGCGGTGGGCGGTCTGTTCTGGTCCTCGAAGATCGCGGCGGCGAACCAGAGCGCCGGTGCGGGTGACCTTCTGATGAACGTCATCGCGGCGGCGGTCATCGGTGGCACCAGCCTCTTCGGTGGGCGCGGGCGTACGTGGAACGCGCTGCTCGGTGTCATGGTGATCACGTCGATCCAGTACGGGCTGGCCCTTGAGGGCATCGCCACGCCGGTTCAGTACATGATCACCGGTGGTGTGCTTCTGGCCACGGTTGTCATCGACTCGATCACCCGGAAGACGCAGAAGACCGCGGGTCGCGCGTAGCGATTCATGGTCTGACGGTTGTGGAGAGCCGCGGGCCGGCTGTGGCCGGCCGCGCAGTTCCCCGCGCCCCTTAGGGGCGAAGTCCCTAGACGGGGCGAAGCCCCCTTCGGACAAGTGCCCGACACCAATGGCGGTGTCGGGCACTTTCGTCTGGGCGTGTGCGTTTGGTGGCGGGGGCCGTGGGCGAGATGTTTTACGGCCGAACGCGTGACGTACGACGCACAGCCCGGCCGCCGCCGTGAAAGGCGGAACATTAGACTCGACAGACCCGGCAAAGCTCGATCAGCTCTACTGCAAGGAGGCACGGGTGCCGCTGCTGACCCGCATCAGGGGACCGCGCGATCTGGACCGGCTCAGCCTGGAGCAGCTGGACCAGCTGGCAGGCGAGATCCGGACCTTCCTCGTCGAAGAGGTCTCCAAGACCGGCGGCCACCTCGGCCCGAACCTCGGTGTCGTGGAGCTCACCATCGCGCTGCACCGCGTCTTCGAGTCCCCGAAGGACAGAATCCTCTGGGACACGGGGCACCAGTCCTATGTGCACAAGCTGCTCACGGGCCGCCAGGACTTCTCGAAGCTGAAGATGAAGGGCGGCCTGTCCGGCTACCCCTCGCAGGCGGAGTCCGAGCACGACGTCATCGAGAACTCGCACGCCTCCACGGTCCTCGGCTGGGCCGACGGCCTCGCGAAAGCCAACGAGGTCCTCCGGAAAGAGGACCACGTCGTCGCCGTCATCGGCGACGGAGCCCTCACCGGCGGCATGGCCTGGGAGGCGCTCAACAACATCGCCGACGCCAAGGACCGCCCCCTCGTCATCGTCGTCAACGACAACGAGCGGTCGTACGCCCCCACCATCGGCGGCCTCGCCAACCACCTGGCGACCCTGCGCACCACCGACGGCTACGAGCGGTTCCTGGCCCGCGGCAAGGACATCCTGGAGCGCACACCCGTCGTCGGGAAGCCGCTCTACGAGACCCTGCACGGCGCCAAGAAGGGCCTCAAGGACTTCATCGCCCCCCAGGGAATGTTCGAGGACCTGGGCCTGAAGTACGTCGGCCCCATCGACGGCCACGACGTCGAGGCCCTGGAGTCCGCGCTCGTCCGCGCCAAGCGCTTCGGCGGCCCCGTCATCGTGCACTGCCTCACCGAGAAGGGCCGCGGCTACCAGCCCGCCCTCCAGGACGAGGCGGACCGCTTCCACGCCGTCGGCAAGATCCACCCCGACACGGGCCTGCCGATCGCCTCCTCCGGCGCCGACTGGACGTCCGTCTTCGGCGAGGAGATGGTCAAGCTCGGCAAGGAGCGCCAGGACGTCGTCGCCATCACGGCCGCCATGCTCCAGCCGGTCGGCCTCGACAAGTTCGCCAAGGCCTTCCCGGACCGGGTGTACGACGTCGGCATCGCCGAGCAGCACGCGGCCGTCTCGGCGGCCGGCCTCGCCACCGGCGGCCTGCACCCCGTCTTCGCCGTCTACGCGACCTTCCTCAACCGCGCCTTCGACCAGGTCCTGATGGACGTGGCGCTGCACAAGTGCGGGGTCACCTTCGTCCTCGACCGGGCCGGCATCACCGGCACCGACGGCGCGTCCCACAACGGCATGTGGGACATGTCGATCCTCCAGGTGGTTCCCGGGCTGCGGCTGGCCGCCCCGCGCGACGCCGACCAGGTCCGCGCCCAGCTCCGCGAGGCCGTCGAGGTCACCGACGCGCCGACCGTGGTCCGCTTCTCGAAGGGCGCGGTCGGCCCGGCCGTACCCGCCGTGGGCCGGATCGGCGGCATGGACGTCCTGCGCGAGCCGGGCACCGACGCCCCGGACGTGCTGCTCGTCTCGGTCGGCGCCCTCGCTCCGATGTGCCTGGAGATCGCCGGTCTCCTCGACAAGCAGGGCATCTCCACGACCGTCGTCGACCCGCGCTGGGTCAAGCCCGTCGACGAGGCCATGGCCCCGCTCGCCGAGCAGCACCGCGTGGTCGTCACCGTCGAGGACAACTCCCGCGTCGGCGGTGTCGGTTCGGCCGTCGCCCAGGCCCTGCGCGACGCGGGCGTGGACGTACCGCTGCGCGACTTCGGCATCCCGCCCCGCTTCCTCGACCACGCCTCCCGCAAGGAGGTGCTGGCCGAGATCGGACTGACCGCACCGGACATCGCCCGGCAGGTCACCGGCCTCGTCTCCAAGCTCGACGGCCTCCCCCACTCCCGGCTTCGCTCGAGCGGGGGGACCCCCACCGAGCAGCCCCACGCCACGGTGGAGTCCGCCCGCGACTGAACAGGGCTCAATGGGCCGGTTTCCACACCCTTTACGGTGGTGAAACCGGCCCATTGGCGTGAAACCGGCCGCGCCGGGGCATACGGACCACGCCCCCTCTCGATCATGTCGAGGACGACAAGCGTGGGAGGTACGCCGTGAGCAGCACCCTCTTCAGGACGAAGAAGGTCGAACAGTCCATCCTCGATACCGAGGAGCCAGAGCACGCGCTCAAGAAATCCTTGTCCGCGCTGGATCT
Source organism: Streptomyces sp. ActVer (assembly GCF_027270795.1). NCBI lineage: Bacteria > Bacillati > Actinomycetota > Actinomycetes > Kitasatosporales > Streptomycetaceae > Streptomyces > Streptomyces sp. ActVer. The sequence continues at coordinate 22,104 of NZ_JAPWHT010000018.1, read as the reverse complement.
GACCGTCTTCGGCGTCGGTGTCATCATCGGCACCGGCATCTTCGTCCTGACCGGCACGGTCGCCAAGAACAACGCCGGTCCCGCCGTAGCCCTGGCCTTCGTCGTCGCCGGGGTCGTCTGCGCCCTCGCCGCGCTCTGCTACGCCGAGTTCGCCTCCACCGTCCCGGTGGCCGGCTCCGCGTACACGTTCTCGTACGCCTCGCTCGGGGAACTGCCCGCCTGGATCATCGGCTGGGACCTCGTGCTGGAGTTCGCGCTCGGCACGGCGGTGGTCGCCGTCGGCTGGTCGGGCTACATCGCCTCGTTGCTGGACAACGCGGGCTGGCACCTGCCGGCTTCCCTCAGCGGGCGAGAGGGAGCCGACGGCTTCGGCTTCGACATCCTGGCCGCCGCCCTCGTGCTGGTCCTCACCGCCATCCTCGTGATCGGCATGAAGCTCTCCGCCCGGATCACCGCGGTCGTCGTCGCCATCAAGGTCACCGTCGTCCTCGTCGTCATCATCGCCGGTGCCTTCTTCATCACGGGCGACAACTACGACCCGTTCATCCCGAAGGCGCAGGAGGTGCCGGCGGGCGGCGATCTCCAGTCCCCGCTCATCCAGCTGATGTTCGGCTGGGCCCCCTCCAACTTCGGCGTGATGGGCATCTTCACCGCCGCCTCCGTCGTCTTCTTCGCCTTCATCGGCTTCGACGTCGTGGCCACGGCCGCCGAGGAGACCCGTAACCCACAGCGGGACATGCCGCGCGGCATCCTCGGCTCACTGGTCATCTGCACCACGCTGTACGTCGCGGTGGCGATCGTCGTGACCGGTATGCAGCACTACACCGAACTCTCCGTGGACGCCCCGCTCGCCGACGCGTTCAAGGCCACCGGGCACCCCTGGTTCGCGGGCTTCATCAGCTTCGGCGCCGCCGTCGGCCTCACGACGGTCTGCATGATCCTGCTCCTCGGCCAGACCCGGGTCTTCTTCGCGATGAGCCGCGACGGACTGCTGCCACGCTTCTTCTCGCACGTCCACCCGCGCTTCAAGACCCCGCACCGGCCGACCATCCTGCTCGGCGTGATCATCGCGATCCTCGCGGGCTTCACCAGCCTCAGCGAGCTCGCCGAACTGGTCAACATCGGCACGCTGTTCGCGTTCGTCGTCGTCGCGATCGGCGTGATCATCCTCCGCCGCACCCGCCCCGAACTGCCCCGCTCCTTCCGCACCCCGCTGGTGCCGTTCCTGCCGATCGTCTCCGTCCTCGCCTCGCTGTGGCTGATGTTCAACCTGCCCGCCGAGACCTGGCTGCGGTTCGGCATCTGGATGGCGATCGGCTTCCTCGTGTACTTCCTGTACGGCCGCTCCCACAGCCGTCTCGGACGCGGCGAGGAGGCCACGGCCGACGCGACCGTCAAGCCGCAGGGCGGAGACACCCAGTAGCCAAACCCTGCGACTGACCGACCCTCGCGATCGACCGACCCTCGCGATCAACTGGCCCCGTACGTCCCGCTTCGGCGGGGACTGCGGGGCCGGACCGCGTGCGGTGGGCGCGCTGACTGCCGTTGCCACGGCGGCTCCTGACGGTCCGGTACGGGCAAGGGGGCATGGTTGGGCGGGGCGGTGCCGTACACGCGTGTGAGGCGGCTCCCAGGGGCCGGGACGGGGCGCGGGCGCGGCGGGTGAGAGCGAGCGGGTGCGGTGTACGGGTCCGCGGGATGCGGGATGCGGGATGCGGGATGTCGGGTGAGGGCTGCGGTGCTAGGGGCGGACCGTGCGTGGGCCCGTGACCTCCGCGCCCAACTCGGTCACCCGGCGGCGCAGTTCACGGTCGGCCGTGACCACCAGGCGCGGGCGGTCCGCGGCTTCGGCGGTCACTTCCACGATGCGGTCGTCGCCGCTGCCGGGCGCCTCGTCGACCCGTACGCCCGGTACGGAGGCGATGCCGCGAGCGCCTCCCTCGACCACCAGGACCAGCTCCAGGGGACCCGGGTGTCCCGGCAGCCCGTCGGTGGTGTACGGGACGAGCAGGTCCCGCAGGCGCTCCGCGGCGCCCCGGCGGTCGCGCCACCAGCCGTCGGGTACGGACCCGACCACATTGGCGGCGTCGACGATCACGAGCAGCGGGGCGTCCATGTGGCCAGGGTCGCACGGAGGGGGATCACACGACCCGATTAGAGTGGGGGAGTGTCAATGGTCCGCACAGTGAACGGTGACTGGCTCATACGCGGCCGGGACGGCAGACTCGGTGCCTACGCTCCACGTGAGGAAGCGGTGTGGTGCTGGGCCGAGCAGCACCCGGGCGGCGCCTGGTCGGCGCCCCGTACGGTCGGCGGCGACCAGCGTGTCCACCCCGCGCTCGCCGTGGGGCAGGGGACCGACGGTTACGCCCATCTGGTGTCCTGGCGTCCCACCGGCGGGCAGGAGTCGGGGCTCGTCCACGCCACGCACTTCCGGCCCCATCTCGCGGCCCTCGACTGGAATCCCCTCGGGCATCCCAACAAGAAGGGCGGGGCGACCGGCGTACCGGCCGTCACGGTCGACGCGCAGGGCCGCGCCCATGTCTTCGTACCCAACAGGGGCGGCGGCGTCAGCATGCGCGGCCAGAAGGAACGCGGCGGGTGGGGCCCGTGGCGCGACCTCAAGGGCCGCGAGGTCGAGGGCGAACTGGCCGCCGTGACCCGGGCGTCCGGGCTCGTCGAGCTGTACGCGGCCTCGCCTGCGGGCATCCTGCGCTGGACCCAGCTGGGCCCTGGCCACATCCCCGCCATCGACGAGGAGCCGCTCAAGGTGGCGGCGCGGCCGGGGACGCTGCGGGCCGTCACCACCTCCGAGGAGCATGTGACGCTCTTCTTCACGGACGAGTCGGACACGGTGTGCGCGTGGCGGGCCGGGAGTGAGCCCGTGGCGCTCCTCACCTGTGCCGGGCCGGGGCCGGTGTCCGCGATCCGCTGCACGCTCGACGGTGTCGACTGCACGTTGCTCGCCCAGCGGTCCTTGAGCGGGCGGATCGCCTTCGCCGCGTATCCGACGGAGCGGGAGTCGGCGGGGGCCTGGTGGACCGAGTCCGGTCCCCAACTTCCCGCGGACGTCCAGCTGTCGTTGGGCCACGACCACGAGGGCCGCGTCACGGCCGCCACCCTCCAGCCGGCCACCGGCCGGCTCCTGCTGACCCGCCGAAAGGAAGAGCCGGGCTTGGCCTTGGAGGCGTGGCGGACGATTTAGCTGCCCCGCCCCCGCCGCCCCTACCCTCCCCCACTCTCGGCTTCGCTCGAGCGGGGGGACCCCCATCGTCCCTTTCTGGGGGCTGCGCCCCCAGACCCCCGTATCGCGCTGAACGCGCTCGTCCTCAAACGCCCCGCAGGTCAGGCCCCATCCCCTGCGAAGCTCCCAAACGCCGCAGCCCGAATCCCCCACGTCGCTTCCCCGTTTTCGCAGCTCATGACACGTGTCGCCCTCGACAGGGCACTGTGCACACGCTCGGCTTCGCAGCCCACGATGTGCTGTTGAGGTCCGAGGCGCCGATCGTCGTGGCCGTGGACGCCCTGGTGCGCGAGCTGATCATCGCGTGCAGTGAACCGTCCCTGCCGGAACAGGAAGCACGGCGCCTGCGCGCTGTCCTGCGGGACCGGTTGCGGCGGGCCCTCGTCGAGCCGTTGACGTTGCCCACCCCTACCAACTCCCTGCTGCGGCAGGCGTGTTCGCTGGTGACCGACGATCTGCGGCAACCGCGAACCGCCGACTGGCTCGCACGGCGCATCGGCGTGAGCGAGCGCACCCTGGCCCGGCTGTTCAGGACCGAGTTCGGCATGACGTATCCGCAGTGGAGGACCAGCATCCGGGTCTTTCACGCCATGGTGCTGCTGGCGGAAGGAGCAAGCGTCAGCGAAACGGGACGACAGTGCGGATGGGCCACGGCCAGTGCGCTCATCGACACGTTCAGCCGCACCATGGGCCAGACGCCGGGAACGTATCGCATCGGGCCCGGTGGGTAGATCCACAAGCCGCCTGATGATCCGAACGAAACGGCCTGACCGCTGACGTGACCCGAAGGTATGGGCCCGAAGGTATGGGGGTGGGAGTTGCGTTGGTCATGCGCCGACGAGTGCGGGTGCGAGCTCTCGCCACGGTTCGGTCGGTACGTCGAAGGGGGATTCCATCAGGACCTGGACGCAGACGTGGTCGGCTCCGGCGGCCAGATGCTCGTGTACGCGGCTGAGGATCGCCGCTTCGTCGCCCCATGCGACGAGTGCTTCGGCCAGCCTGTCGGAGCCGCCGCGGACGAGGTCCGTTTCGTCGAAGCCGCCCCGCAGCCAGTTGTTGCGGTAGTTCGGCAGACCGGTGTAGATGTCCAGGTGGGCGTGGGCCCGGCGCAGCGCGGTCTCGCGGTCCGAGGTGAGTACGGCGCCCATCTCGACGGCCACGAGTTTGTCCGGCCCCAGAGCTGCCCGTACCTCGGCGGTCTGTGCCGGTGTCACCAGATACGGGTGGCTGCCGTCTGCGAGTTCACGGGCCACCTCCAGCATCCGGGGACCGAGGGCGGCGATCAGGATGGGCGGGCGTGGTTCGTTGGCCTCCGCGGCGTAGAAGGTCGCTCCCGCCATCGCTGTGAGGTACTCGCGCATGGCGGCGACCGGTTTGGCGTAACTGCCCCCGCGCACCCGCTCGACCAGCGGCCGGTGGCTGACTCCGAGCCCGAGTACGAACCGCCCGCCGTGGGCCGCGGTCAGGGTGCGGGACGCCGCGTTGGCCGCGATCGCGTCGCGTGCCCAGATGTTGGCGATGCCGGTGGCCACGCGCATGCGCCCGGTGGCGGCGAGGAGCAGCCCTGCCTGGGTGAAGGCCTCCCGTCCGTAGGCTTCGCCGAACCACAGGGTGCCCCAGGCCTGGGCTTCGAGTTCGGCCGCGATCTGCCCGGCCGCCGCCGGAGGCAGCGCGTCCAGGCTCGCAGTCCAGATCCCCACGCGCCCGAGCCCTGCTTCTTCGGCCACTGTCATGCCGCACCTCTCCTTACTCGATACGTGACGTCGATAGGTGACATCGATATACCTGACGGGTCGCCCGGTCAGAAACGCTCGCCGCGGCCGGCCCTTTCGCGCAGGACGGCGGGGGGCCGGAAGCGGTCGCCGTACGCGTCGGCGAGGTGGTCGGCGCGGGCGACGAACGCCTGTGGGCCGTAGGCGTTGATGAGTTGCAGGGTGCCGCCGGTCCAGGGGGCGAAGCCGATGCCGTAGACCGAACCGATGTTGGCGTCGGCGACCGAGGTGAGGACGCCCTGGTCGAGGATACGTACGGTCTCCAGGGCCTGGACGAACAGCAGCCTGTCGTGGATGTCCTGTTCGGGCACCCCGGCATCGTCCGGTGTGGTCCAGCGTTCGGCCAGGCCGGGCCAGAGCGTCTTGGGACTGCCGTCGGCCGGATAGTCGTAGAAGCCGGCGCCGTCGGCCTTTCCGGTGCGGCCGAGTTCACGGGCGAGCGTGTCGAGCAACTGGTAGGCGGGATCGGCGTACGGGACACCCGGCTCGGCCTGGTCGCGGGCCTGGAGCGGGAGGGTCAGGGTGACCTCGTCAAGGACGGCGAGCGGCCCGACGGCCATACCGGCCTTCTTGGCCATGTTCTCGACCAGCGCCGGGTGGACGCCCTCGGCGACGAGCGCGGCGCCTTCGGTGATGTACGTGCCGAAGACCCGGGTGGTGTAGAAGCCACGGCTGTCGTTGACCACGATCGGCGTTTTATCGATCTGGAGGACGTAGTCGAAGGCGCGGGCCAGGGTGGCGTCCGAGGTCCCCTCGCTGCGGATGATCTCGACCAGCGGCATGCGGGCGACGGGTGAGAAGAAATGGAGGCCGACGAAGCGATCGGGGTCCGGGACGGCGTCGGCCAGGCCGGTGATGGGGAGCGTGGAGGTGTTGGAGGCGATCACCGCGTCCGGCAGGGCTGCGGTCTCCGCGGCGGCGAGGACCGTGTTCTTCAGCCGGTGGTCCTCGAAGACCGCCTCGATGACCAGGTCGCATCCGGCGAGATCGGCGTCGTCGCCGGTGGGGGTGATCCGGTCCAGGGCGGTGGCGTGACGCTCGCCCAGTGCCTCGGCGATCCGGGCCCGGCCGCGCTCGGCGGCCTCGGCGGTGACGTCCTTCAGCACGACGTCGATGCCGGCGAGTGCGCTGACCTGGGCGATACCCGTACCCATCATGCCCGCGCCGAGCACGCCGACCTTGCGCGTGCGGTAGGGGGCGTGGCCGGACGGCCGCGAGCGGCCCGCTTTCAGCTCGCCCAGCTGGAACCAGAAGGTGCCGATGAGGTTCTTGGCGACCTGGCCGGTCACCAACTCCAGCAGATAGCGGCTCTCGACCTGTAGGGCGGTGTCGAAGTCCAGCAGCGCGCCTTCGACCGCGGCGGCGAGGATCTTCTCCGGTGCCGGGTAGCAGCCGTGGGTCTTCTTGCGCAGGACAGCCGGGGCGACGGCGAGCAGGTCGTACGACGCCGGGTCGAGCGGCTTGAGGTCGGGCACCTGGTGGCCGGGGGTGTCCCAGGGCTGTACCGCGCCGGGGTTGGCCAGCACCCAGGCGCGGGCCTTGTCCAGCAATTCGTCATGGTCGGCGGCGAGTTCATGGACCCAGCCGACGTCTTGTGCCTGGCCGGGGCGCAGCCGCCTGCCCTCGGTCAACAGCGGCAGGGCGGCCTGGACGCCGAGCATCCGTACCGTGCGGGTGACGCCGCCCGCGCCGGGGAGGAGGCCGAGGGTGGCTTCGGGGAAGCCCAGGCGGAGGGCGGGGTCGTCGAGGCAGACGCGATGGTGGCAGGCGAGGGCGATCTCCAGGCCGCAGCCCAGCGCGCTGCCGTTGACGGCGGCGGCGACGGGGCGGCCCAGGGTCTCCAGGCGTCGCAACTGGTCCTTGATGGCGGCCAGTTCGGCCGCGAAGGCGTGTGCGTTGTCCGGGGTGACGCTGATCAGGGCGTCGAGGTCGCCGCCGGCGAAGAACGTCTGCTTGGCAGAGGTGACGACGACCCCGGTGATGTCGTCGCGTTCGGCCTCCAGACGGTCGACAGCCGTGGCCATGGCGGTGCGGTAGTCGGTGTTCATGACGTTCGGCGAGCCGGGCAGGTCCAACGTCAGAGTGACGATGCCGTATCTGTCGTGCTCGTAGCGGATGTGCTGACTGGTCTTGTCAGTGGTCTCGTCGGTCGTCTTGTCGGTGGTCATGGCGTACGGCCCTCAGATCCGCTCGATGATGGTGGCGATGCCCATGCCGCCGCCGACGCACAGGGTGGCCAGCCCGCGGTGCAGGTCACGGCGTTCCAGCTCGTCGAGCAGAGTGCCCAGGAGCATGCAGCCGGTGGCGCCGAGCGGGTGGCCGAGTGCGATGGCACCGCCGTTGACGTTGACCTTCTCCTCCGGGACGCCCAAGTCGCCCTGGAACTTCAGAACCACGGCGGCGAAGGCCTCGTTGACCTCGAAGAGATCGATGTCGTCCAGGGTGAGCCCGGCCCGGTCCAGGGCCTTGCGGGCGGCCGGTGCGGGGCCGGTGAGCATGATGGTGGGCTCGGTGCCGATCACGGCGGCGGCGACGATACGGGCGCGAGGGGTGAGGCCGAGTTCCTGTCCTGCACGCTCGTTGCCGATCAGCATGGCGGCGGCGCCGTCCACGATCTGCGAGGAGTTGCCCGCGGTGTGGACATGGTCGATGCGCTCGACGCGCGGATAGCGGTCGATGGCGACCGCGTCGAAGCCAAGGCCGCCGGGGAAGGCGAAACCGGGCTTCAGCCTGCCCAGCCGCCGCAGTGTGGTGCCGGGCCGGAGGGCCTCGTCCTGGTCGAGCAGCAGGGTGCCGTTCTGGTCCGTGACCGGGACCAGCGAGCGGGCGAAGTACCCCTTCTCCTGGGCCTCGACGGCTTTGGCCTGCGATGTCACGGCGAAGGCGTCGACGTCGGTGCGGGTGAAGCCCTCCAGGGTGGCGACCAGGTCGGCGCTCACGCCCTGCGGCACGAAGCCGGAGGCGAGGCCGGTCTCCGGGTCGGTGACCCAGGCACCTCCGTCGGAGCCCATCGGCACGCGTGACATCGACTCCACGCCGCCTGCGACCACCAGGTCCTCGAAGCCGGAGGCCACCTTGGCGGCCGCCATGTTGACGGCCTCCAGGCCCGAGGCGCAGAAGCGGCTCAACTGGACTCCTGCCGGACGGAGATCCCAGCCGGCCATCAGCACCGCCGTGCGGGCCAGGTCGGCGCCCTGCTCGCCGACCGGCGAGACGACGCCGAGCACGACATCGTCCACGGCTGCGGTTTCCAGCCGGTTCCGCTCCGCGAGTGCATGCAGCAGCCCCGCGGCCAGCGTGACGGGCTTGACGCTGTGCAGCGCCCCGCCTCTGCCCTTGCCGCGGGGGGTGCGCACGGCGTCGTAGATCAGCGCTTCGGTCATGACGGGACGGTACGAGCCGGGGCCGGGCAGGTGCCGTGACCGTGCCGCTCAAGGTCGTTGACCGGGGCGTTCACTCGACGGCACGTTGCTCAACGGTGAGTCGCTCTCAGCCTCCCGGTTGGTAGGAGCGGGGAGCAGAGCCGGTCCAGCGTTTGAAGGCGCGGTGGAAGGCGCTGGGTTCGGAGAACCCCAACTGCCGCGAGATGTCCTCGATGGAGACGGTGCCCGTGGCCAGCGCCGCGATGGCCACGTCTCGCCGCAGTTGGTCACGGATCTGCTGGAAGGAGGTGCCCTCTGCCGCCAGTCGGCGGCGCAGGGTCTGCGCGCTCACCGCCAGCCGTGCCGCGACGTCCTGCGGGTCGGGCATCCGGTCCGGCAGCGACTGCCCGAGCAGCCGGCGCACCTGGGCGGCGGCGGTGCTGCCGTAGTCCAGACGGGCGAGGACATCGCCCGGGGCTCGGCGCAGGAAGGCGTGCAGCCCCGCCTCGTCCTGGAGCACCGGTCGGTCGAGAACGGAACGGTCGAAGACGAGGGCGGTCCGGGGAGCTCGGAAGGAGCACGGGGCACCGTAGAGCAGGTCGTACTCCAGAGCATGGCCAGGCGCCGGATAGCTCAACTCCACCCGGGTTAGGCCGATCCTCCGGCGGATCAGCCAGCTGGCGACGCGGTGCGCGACGACGGTGGCGGATTCGGCGAGGTAGTGATCGGGATCCTCGAAGGCCGTGAGATCGAAGACCACCCGCGCCTCGTGGGTCTCCTCTGCCGGTTTCTCCTCCAGACGGAACTGGGGTCCGCCGGGGAACAGCCGGTAGAAGGCGCTGCTACGGTCCAGCGCGGTGCGCAGATCGGGGCTGCAGTGCACCACGGCATGGCACATCATCGCGAAGGTGCCCACCTTCAGGGGCTGTGGCCCGAGGCCCTGCAGCTCGTCATCGAGTGCCTGCCACACCGCTTTGGTGAGCCGGGCGAACTGCCGGGGCGACACCCGGGCGAGCGGGACCTCCAGCAGACGCGGTGGAATGGCCGCCCGTTCGAGGAGCGGGGTGATGTCCACGCCGTGCCGCTGGGCTCCGCGCAGTGAGGCCCGCACGTGGTGGATGGCGACCGAGCGGGCGGGCGCGCCGTACGCGGGAGGCGCGTCGTCCTCGGGAGGTGCGGCCATGACCGCCGATCGTACGGGACTCGGCCGGACACTCGATCGGACACACGGGTCAACGACTGCGAGCGCTGCGGTCATGACGGCCCGCTGTGCCGCCCGCCTACCGTCGGACCGTGATCAGAAACGGATATTTCGACGACGCCCACGAGGCGTACCGGACCGCATGGCGCGGCTTTGTCGAGCACGAGGTCGTGCCGAGGCAGGCCGCCTGGGAGCGCGAGGGGATCGTCGGCAAGGACGTCTGGCGGCTCGCGGGCGAGCAGAACCTGCTGTGCCCATGGGCCGATTCCGCCTACGGCGGCCTGGGCCTGGCCGACCTGCGGTACGAGCAGATCACGATCGAGGAACTGGCGAACGCCGCCGAGTCCGGCTTCGCGGTCCCGCTGCACTCCGGCATCGTCGCCCCGTACCTGGCCGAATTCGGTACGGAGGACCAGAAGACCCGCCACCTCACCCGCGCGGTTACTGGCGAGACCCTGCTTGCCATCGCGATCACCGAGCCCGGTACCGGTTCGGACGTGGCCGCCATCCGTACGCACGCGGTGCGGGCCCCGGACGGGGACGGCTGGCTGCTCAACGGGGCCAAGACCTTCATCTCCAGCGGCATCAACGCCGATCTCGTCATCGTCGCCGCCCGCACCGGCGAGGACCACTCGATCGGCCTGTTTCTCGTGGCCGCCCACGCCCCCGGCTTCACCCGGGGCCGCAAGCTCGACAAGCTCGGCCTGCGGACCTCGGACACCGCCGAGCTGTTCTTCGACGACGTCCATGTCCCGGCCGCCGACGTGCTCGGCGGGCCGGATCAGGGCTTCGCCCTGCTGATGCGGCAGTTCGCCCTGGAACGGCTCGTCGTCGCCATGGGCGCGGTGGCCCACGCAGCGGCGGCACTGCGGGAAACGGTCGCCTACACCAAGCAGCGCTCCGCCTTCGGGCGTCCGCTGGCGAAGTTCCAGGACACCCGCTTCCGGCTGGCCGCGATGCGGGCCCGGATCACCTCCGCCCAGGCCTTCGTCGACGCCTGCGTCCTCGCCCACAACCAGGGCACGCTCACCGCCGACCAGGCCGCCGAGGCGAAGCTCGTCGCCACCGAACTGCAGGGCGAGGTCGTCGACGACTGCCTGCAGATGTTCGGCGGATACGGCTACATGTGGGAGTCCGTGATCTGCCGCAGATACGCCGACGCCCGCATCCAGCGGATCTACGGCGGCACCTCCGAAATCATGAAGGAGATCATCAGCCGCTCCATGGACCTGTAACCCCCGACCGCACTGCCCACGGCAGTGCCTCGCCGCGGGCGGTCCAGCCGGGCAGACGTGTGCTGCGAGGCATTCTCGGACCACTGCCCGATCGCACGTACGAGTGCGCGCCGACCACCACCGGCAAGGCCGCGACCAGCACCACCGCCACGAACGGGTGACACACGCCGCGCCGCCGACGCGGATCGGGCAGCATCCGCAACTTCTCCATCCGGGGAAGCACTGCGAGTGCTTGACGTGGTCCGGGAGAAACCCCGTCATCGCAGGTCGAAAGGCACTTCTTCGTTTCCCGAGACACTGTCCACAGGCATCAAGCCGGTGGGTCCGGGCTCAGGTCGCGGCTCGCTCGGTGTCAGCCGCCGCAGCAGCGACGGGGTCACCCGCCGATAGGCCGCGGGATTGACCGCGCCCAGCCAGTGTGATGCCCGGACCGTGGCGCCGATGTTCAGATCGAGGTCGCCGAGTACCTCGTCGACGTTGTGCATCGAGAACGGGATGATCTTGGTGCCGCGGCAGTGATGCGTGTCCGTGGCCTCGTCCATGAACGCCAGCTGCTCGACGACCGCCCGACGCATGGCCTCGGGGTCGGGCAGCGCCATCGCCTCCGCGAGGTCGGCCGCGATCCAGAGGGCCGCCATCTCGGCGTTGAGCGGGCTGAAGAACGAGGAGTTGTAACCGTTGAAGTAGAGCCCGGGAACGCCGAGGGGCAGGATCTGCCGGTAGAGCATGAAGTTCCCGCGCTCGTCGAGCAGTTGTCGCCGGGTCTCCTCGGGCAGGAACGGCACGCCCTGGGTGAAGCCGGTGGCGCAGAGCACCAGGTCGGCGCGGAGCGTGCTGCCGTCGCTCAACTCGGCTGCCGGGCCGTCGGGTTCGGCGAGCAGCCGCGTGATGGTCCGGTCGCGGTGGACGGCGATGCTCCCGTCCGCGACGCCCTCGAAGAAGCCCTCGCTCGCCAGCCCGATGGCTCCGCGGACAATGTCCTCCATGTGGCCGGCCGGAACCAGGTCGAGCTTCGCGAGGCCGAACTGCCGTACCGAGACCGAGCCGATGGAGTTGATCATCCGGCGGCGCAGGCCGTTGCCCGGGCCGTGCAGGAACTTCTCGAAACCGCGCAGTCGCAGGTAGCGGAAGAGTCCTTCGCCCAGCCGCGTGAGCAGCAGCAGCTTGAAGTTGACGAACCCGCCGATCTTGCGCGGTACCTTCCACAGCAGCTGACGGGCGATCACATCGGTGCCGGCGGCGACGCCGCTGATCGCCGCAGCGACATCGCAGGCCGACTTGCCGTACCCGACGACGAGGACGTGCTGGTCGCGGGCCTCCTCCGCGTCATGGAACTCCGTGGCCGCGCGCAGCCGCCCGCCCGCCGCGGTGAACTCCTCAAGGCCCGGATACGCCGGGACCAGGGGTTCGCAGAACACCCCGTTCGCGACGACGAGCCGGTCGAACTCCTCGACGGACTGCGCTCCCACGGCGTCGCGGGTCTCGAGCGTCCACCGGCCGTCGCCGACCGGGCGGGCCGCCGTCACCTCGGTGTTCAGGCGCAGGGCGGATTCGAGGCCGAACTCGGCGGCGTACTGGGCGAGGTAGGCCTGGACCTGGGCGCCGCTGGGCCATTCCGGGTAGCTCTTGGGCATGGGGAAGTCCGAGAGCGAATACTGCGCCTTCGGGCTCTGCGTCGTCACGCCCGGGTAGCGCCGGGTCCGGCTCCACACACCGCCGACGTCCGGGGACTTGTCGAACACCCGCACTTCGTGGCCGGCCTGGGTCAGCACCTTCGCGGTGGCGAGACCGGCGACGCCGGCTCCTATGATCGCGATCCTCATGGCTGGGCGACCTCGGGCGGCAGCTGCAGCTCGATGCCGAAGTCTTCCATGATCTTCTTCATCAGCGAGATGTCCTTGGGGCCGGGCGGCATGTCCGCCAGCGCCTGGTAGTAGCGCTCAAGCCCGGCGGGCGAGACCACGGAGATCACCCGCGACTCCTCCTGGTACGGGTTACGGAAGGCGTGCACCACGTCTCGCGGCAGGAACAGGTAGTCGCCGTGTTTCAGGACGAAGTCCTCGCCGCCGAGGTGGACGTCGAGGCGCCCGGCCAGACAGATGAAGGACTCGTCCTCGCGGGTGTGCAGGTGCGGGGGCGGCCCGTCGGTCTCAGGAGGGATCGTGTACTCGAACAGCGAGTACGCGTCACGGGTCGACGTGCCGTCGGTCTTCGTCGTGATGCCGAGCCCGATCGCCGCGATCGCCTGTCCCTCGCGCGAGGGCAGCATGTAGCCGCCGCCTAGAGTCATCGTCGTCTCCTTGAGGTCGCCGCACCGGCCGGCCGTCGGTGTGTCAGCGCTCACAGCGTGCGGGCCGCGCGGCCCGATCGGCAATCAGAAGTCCCACACAGCGGGACTCCGGTCCGGTCTGCGGCGGTCAATGACAGTCGGCGACGGTCATCGGCGCGAGCAGTAGGCCCGGGACGCCGCCGCCGCGGCCAGGCGTACGGCGGTGCCGATCGCCTGCGCCCGGATCAGGCCGGAGGGGCCGGTGACGGACAGCGCGGCCACGACCTCGCCGAGCGGGTCGAAGACCGGGGCGGCCACGCAGCTGACCCCGATGTTGCCCTCCTCGCGTTCGACCGCCCAGCCGCGCGGCGGGATCGCGGTCAGCTCGCGCAGGATGGCCACCGGATCGGTCAGCGTGCGCGGCGTCCTGCGTTCGAGGCCGGCGGCCAGCACCGCGTCGATGGTCGCGGTGTCGCTGTAGGCGAGGATCGCGCGGCCCAGCGCCGAGCAGTGCGCCGGGATGATCCCGCCGACCTGAGAGAGCATCGGCATCGGCCGATGACCGGTGATCTTCTCAACGACCAGGATCTGCGCGCCGTCGAGCACCCCGAGCTGCACGGTGACCTTGGTCGCGCTGTGCAGGTCCTGAAGGAAGGGCAGCACCGCCTCGCGCAGTTGGAGCCGGATCGGGGCCAGGCTCGCGATCTCGAACAGGCGGTTGCCGATCCGGTACCGGTCCTTCGGCTTGTCGAGCCAGCCGAGCCGGATCATCCGGTCGGCCGTGCGGTGGGCGGTGGAGCGCGGCAGACCGCTGCGGGCGACGAGGGCGGCGAGGGTCAGGTCGCGGTGCGTCGCGTCGAAGGCGCCGAGGATCGCCGCGGCTCGGTCGAGGCTGCCCGCGGGCGGAGCGCCACCGTCCCGCTCAGCGGGACTCAACGTTGGTTCCCGGGTTCATGCGGCCCACGATAGACCCGTCGCGACCGGTGACCCGGTCCGGAAATCCCAGGGCCCGCACACCCCGGCGTCGGAACGAGCGGTGCGCGAAGAACAGCGGCGTTCGAAAACAGTCGTACGCGAAAACAGTCGTACGCGAAGAACAGCGGCGTTCGGAACCAGCGGTACTCGAAACCAGGAGGCTGTCATCAACGCTCGCAACGCCCTCGTCGGCGGGGGCAGCGCCGGAATCGGGTACGCCGTCGCCGAACAGCTCCTGCGGTCGGGCCACCGCGTCGTCATCACCGGACGGCGAGCCGAGCGGCTGGGGTCCGCGGCGCTGCGGCTCGGCGGGGACACGGGCGGCACCGTCCACGCGCTGGTCAACGACGTGTCAGAGCCGAAGTCCGCAGCGGCGGCCCTCGACGAGGCGGAGAGCCGGTACGGCGCGCTCGACGTCCTCGTGCTCAATGCCGGCGGACCCCCGCCCGGCCGTGTCCTGGAGGTCGAAGACGAACGCTGGCAGCAGGCCTTCGAGTTGCTGCTGCTCGGCCCGCTGCGCCTGGCGCGGCTCGCCCTGCCGCGCATGGCCGCGCAGGGCTTCGGCCGGGTCGTCTTCGTGACCTCCACGGCGGTACGCCAGCCCCAGCCCGACCTCGCGACGTCCGTGGTCCTGCGGTCCGCGCTCACCGCGGCCGCCAAGCTGCTCTCCCGGGAGTTCGCGGCCGAAGGAGTCACGGTCAACTGTGTGGCGCCCGGCGCCACGGCGACCGAGCGCCGCCGCGAGATCCTGGACGCTCGCGCCCGAATCACCGCGGTCTCGTTCGAGGACCTCGACGCGGCTGACGCGGCGGGCATCCCGGCCGGTCGGGCCGGGCGGCCCGAGGAGATCGGGGCGGCCGTGACCTTCCTGGCCTCGGCGGCCGCAGGCTACATCAACGGGACCGTACTCACGGTCGACGGCGGAAGGACGGAAACGATCTGATGGCCCAGTCAGGAGACGGATTCCAGCTGGCCGACTTCCTCGGCGCAATCTCCGACAGCGTGCGGCCCGGCGCCGCCCGCCCGGTCGTCGTGCACGCGGCGCAGCTGGAGACGCTGCCGGCCGACCAGGTGCACAACCCGACCACGCTCTCGATCGCAGGGAAGCTGCCGACCACCACCTTCGAGATCTTCCGGCAGACCATCCCGCCGGGGCTGAGCTCGGACATGCAGCGGCACCACCACGAGACGGTGCACTTCGTCATCAGCGGCGAGGGGTACAGCGAGGTCGAGGACGAGACCGAGTCCTGGTCGGCCGGCGACTTCATCTACACCCCACCGTGGACGTGGCACCGCCACTACAACGCCTCAGCCACCGCGCCGGTCGAGTTCCTGACCATCGAGAACTCGCGGCTGCTCGGCCTGCTGGGCGTCGGACGGCGGCAGAGCGCGGGCCTGGCCACCGTCGCCGAGGCCCGGGCCCGCTTCGGAGAGGACTCACGATGAGCACGCTGCCCGAACACATCAGCCTGTGGGGCGAGTTGGCCGACGTGGACCACGAACTGCGGCACATCGACGTGGGCGGCGTGCGCACCCGGGTGCTGCGCGCCGGGTCGGGCCCCGACCTGATCCTGCTGCACGGTACCGGCGGGCACCTGGAGGCGTACGCCCGCGACATCGCGGGACTGGCCGCGGACTTCCGCGTGACGGCCTACGACATGGTCGGCCACGGCTGGTCCGACCTGCCGGACAAGCCCTACACCATCGACGTCCTGTCCGACCATCTGCTCGGGCTGATGGACGCCCTGGGCATCGGCTCGGCGCACCTGTCCGGCGAGTCGCTGGGCGGCTGGGTGGTGGCCTGGACGGCCGCGCACCACCCGGACCGCGTCGAGCGGCTCGTCCTCAACACTCCCGGCAACATCACCGACAAGCCGGAGGTGATGGTCCGGATGCGCGAGAGCACGCTGGCCGCCGTCCGGGATCCGAGCGACGAGACGGTACGCCGTCGGGTGGAGTTCCTGTTCCACCACAAGGAGATGGTGACCGACGAGCTGGTGAACCTCCGCCGCGCGGTCTACGGCCGTCCCGGCTTCCTGCGGGCGATCACCAACACGCTCGTCCTCCAGGACCCCGAGGTGCGCAAGGACTTCGCCTGGCGCCCGGCCTGGGTCGGCCGCGTCACCGCGCCGACGCTGCTGCTGTGGACCGACCACGATCCCACCGGCGGGCTCGACGAGGCCGAACTGCTGCTGCGCTGGCTGCCCGACGCCCGCCTGCACGTGATCACGGACGCGGGCCACTGGCCGCAGTGGGAGAAGCCGGGCGAGTTCCTGCGCGCCCACCGCGATTTCCTCGTCCTCGGCAAGGATCCCGCATGAGCGAGATCATCGGCCTGGTCGGCATCTCGCACTCGCCGTTCGCCACCATGACGCCACCGCGCGGGCCCTCGGAGCCCGGCGGCAGGTTCCTCGCCGACACCGCCCGGGTGGCCGAGGCCGTGGCCCGGCTGGCTCCCGACGCCGTCGTCGTCATCGGCCCCGACCACTTCCACGCGAACTTCTACGACCAGATGCCGCCGTTCGTCCTCGGCGTCGAACAGGCCGTGGGATTCGGCGACTTCGGCAGCCGGTCCGGGCCGCTGCCGGTCGCCGCACAACTGGCCTGGTCGGTGCGCGACGCGCTCGCGGAAGCCGGATTCGACCTGTCGCTGTCGTACGCGCTCACCGTCGACCACGGAGTGACGCAGGGCTACGAGATGGTCTGCGGCGGGCGCTTGGTCCCCCTCGTACCGCTGATCGTCAACACGGCCGCCCCGCCCCTGCCGAGCATGCCGCGCTGCGTACAACTCGGCAGAGCCCTCGGCGAGGCCCTCCGCGGCGCCGACTTCCCCGGGCGCGTCCTCGTCGTCGCGGGCGGCGGGCTCTCCCACTGGCTTCCGCCCAACGATCCGCGCGATCCCGCGGTGGCCGGCGAGCGGCGGGAGGCGGTCATCCACGGGCGGGCGAATCTCCAGGCCTTCGCCGCGGCGCGCGAACCCCGGGTTCGGGCCATGGGCGGCGATCCGTACGCGCACGTCAACTCCACCTGGGACCGCTGGTTCCTCAAGCAGCTGGCTGCTCCGGACCTCACGCCGATCACCGCTCTGGGGGACGAGGGCCTCGAAGAGCAGGCCGGGAGCGGCGGGCACGAGATACGCACCTGGCTCATCGGGCAGGCCGCCGTGGACAGGCCGTTCGTCTGGACGAGCTACGAGCCGGTCCCCCAGTGGATCACCGGCATGGGCATCGGCACGACCTTCGAGGTGAACTGATATGCCCGTACCCGCTTCCACACTCGACACCGGCGCCGCCGAGGCGCTGAACCGGCTCAGCGAGGCCCGCACGACGCGGCGCCCCTGCGCCCCGGTGCGCGACCTGCTGCCCGCGGGCGACCTGGACGCCGCGTACGCCGTCCAGTCCGCCTGGGCCGAGCGGCAGGTTGCGGCCGGGGCGAGGATCGTGGGCCGCAAGGTCGGGCTCACCAACCCAGCCGTGCAGAAGCAACTGGGCGTCGACCAGCCCGACTTCGGCGTCCTGCTGGACACCATGGCGTGCCTGGCCGACGTACCCGTCGGCATCGCACGCACCCTGCAACCCAAGATCGAGGGCGAGATCGCCTTCGTACTGGCCCACGACCTGACCGCTCCGGTGATCGGCCCCGCCGACGTGGCCGCCGCCACCGCGCACGTCGTCGTCGCACTGGAGATCGTGGACAGTCGGGTCGCCGCCTGGGACATCGACATCGTGGACACCGTCGCGGACAACGCCTCCTCGGGCCTGTTCGTGCTGGGCGACCGGCACGTCGGGCTCGGCGATCTCGACCTGCCCGCCTGCCTCATGACGCTCCGGCGTGACGACGAAGTGGTTTCGACAGGCTCGGGAGCCGCCTGCCTCGGGGATCCGCTCGTCGCCGTCGCGTGGCTGGCCACGACCGCGCGGGACCACGGCCGGCCGCTGCGGGCCGGGGAGATCGTGCTGTCCGGCGCGCTGGGCCCCATGGTGCCGGTCGCGCCGGGCGACAGTTTCCACCTGCGGATCAGCGGCCTCGGCGAGGTCCGTACGAGCTTCACCGGAGGCGCCTCATGAACGACGGACCGGCTCTGAAGGCGGCCGTCATCGGCTCGGGGAACATCGGCACCGACCTGATGATCAAGATGCTGCGGTCCGGCCGGGGCCTGGAGATCGCGGCGATGGTCGGCATCGACCCCGCCTCGGACGGCCTCGCGCGTGCTCGTCGACTCGGCGTGCCGACGACCACGAAGGGCGTCGAGGGCCTGATCGCGCTGCCCGGCTTCGAGGACATCCGGATCGTGTTCGACGCGACCTCGGCCGGAGCCCACGCGGCCAACGCCCGCGCACTCACTCCGTACCGCAAGCAGTTGATCGACCTGACTCCGGCGGCGCTCGGCCCCTTCGTGGTCCCCGCGGTCAACCTCGAAGAACACGTGGACGCGGCCGACCTCAACATGGTCACCTGCGGCGGCCAGGCCACCATTCCCGTCGTCGCGGCAGTCGCGCGGACGGCGCCGGTGCGCTACGCCGAGATCGTCGCCTCGATCGCCTCCCGGTCCGCCGGCCCCGGTACCCGTGCCAACATCGACGAGTTCACGCAGACCACCGCGACCGCGATCGAGTCCGTCGGCGGCGCCGAGCGCGGCAAAGCGGTGATCATACTCAACCCGGCGGAACCCGCCCTGATCATGCGCGACACGGTGTTCTGCCTGGTGGACGCCCCCGATCCACAGGTCCGCGGGCGGATCGCCGAGGCCGTCGAGCAGATGGTCGCGGACGTGTCCGCCTACGTCCCCGGCTATCGGCTCAAGCAGCCGGTGCAGATCACGGCCATGGACGGCCCAGTGCGCACACTCGTCGGGGAGCGTCCCGTCACTCACCAGGTCACCGTGCTGCTCGAGGTCGAGGGAGCCGGGGACTATCTGCCGGCCTACGCAGGGAACCTGGACATCATGACCTCGGCGGCTCTGCGGGTCGGCGAACTGATCGCGGCCCGAACCCCGCAGGAGGCGCGATGAGCACCAGGCTGTTCCTCCAGGACGTCACCCTTCGGGACGGCATGCACGCCACCCGGCACCGTATCCGCCCCGAGCAGGCCGCACGGATCGCGGCCGCGCTCGACGCGGCGGGCGTCGACGGCATCGAGGTCGCCCACGGCGACGGACTCGCCGGAACGAGCCTCAACTACGGTCCGGGCAGCCACACGGACGCGGAGTGGATCGAGGCGGTGGCGCGGAGCCTGACCACGGCCCGGCTGACCACCCTCCTTCTCCCCGGCATCGGCACCGTCGAGGACCTCAAGCGGGCGTACGGGCTCGGCGTGCGCCCGGTGCGGATCGCCACCCACTGCACCGAGGCCGACATCTCCGCGCAGCACATCACCACCGCGCGCGAACTCGGCATGGACGTCTCGGGGTTCCTGATGATGAGCCACATGGCCCCGGCCGCGGATCTGGCCCGCCAGGCCGCCCTGATGGAGTCCTACGGCGCTCAGTGCGTGTACGTCACCGACTCCGGCGGCCACCTGACGATGAACGCGGTGCGCGAGCGCGTCCGCGCCTACCGCGACGTACTCGATCCCGGCACCGAGATCGGCATCCACGCCCACGAGAACCTCTCGCTGTCCGTCGCCAACTCGCTGGCCGCGGTCGAGGAGGGCGCCACCCGCGTCGACGCCTCGCTGGCCGGGCACGGCGCCGGGGCGGGCAACTGCCCGATCGAGGCGTTCGTCGCCGTCGCGGACATCGAGGGCTGGGAACACGGCTGCGACCTGCTCGCCCTCCAGGACGCCGCCGACGATCTGGTCCGCCCGCTCCAGGACCGGCCCGTGCGTGTCGACCGCGAGACGCTCACGCTCGGCTACGCCGGGGTCTACTCCAGCTTCCTGCGCCACGCCGAGACCGCGGCCGACAGGTACGGCGTGGACGTCCGCACCCTGCTCCTCGAAGCCGGCAAGCGAGGCCTGGTCGGCGGCCAGGAGGACATGCTTGTCGACATCGCACTGGGGATGTCGTCTCCCCACGGTGAGGGGGACGAAAACGAGGAAGTGAATCCGGGGGCTGAGGAGCGGCCGTGACTGCTCGCGAAGGCCGAGCGGATGGGCGACGACGCCAGACTCAAGGCCCTTCCTCAGCACCGACGATGAGGATGACGACGGCTGGCAGGAGCGAGCGTCTGGAGAGGCCCGGGCGCTGACCGCCTTGCGCGCGGTCGCCTTGCTCGGCTTCGCGGCGGTCGCGGTCCGCTCCCGCACGCTTGCGGCTCGATCCGGCGGAGGGTCCGAAACCGGCGCTGTCGTCGGCCGTCGGCATGGCGCTGCTACCGGGGGAGGCCGGAGGACTGCTGTCGGTGCGGGCCCTCGGCGAGTTTGGCCAGTGTTTCGGCGATGCCCGGCAGGAGCTCGGCCGGGATGTGGTCGAGGACCCGGCGCCGGGCGCTGGCGAGGTGGGCGGGCTGAGCCGCGTGCATGGCCCGTAGCCCGGTATCGGTGAGGACGGCTTCACTGCCGCGTGCGTCCAGGCCGTGGCGTTCCTTGCGCACCATGTCGTGGCGGGACAGGCCCTCGATGATGCGTGTGATGCGCGGCGGGGTGACGCCGGAGGCCGCCGCGAGGGCGGACATGCGCATGCGGCGGTCGGGCGCCTCGCTCAGCAGCAACAGGACGGCGAACTCGGTCATGGTCACGCCAGTGCGAGCCATGTCCTGCTCCAGAGCGCGCGGCAGGGAGTGCACAAGACGTCCCAGGCTCTGCCACAGCAGAAGCTCGTCGGCGGTCAGTGGATCACTGGCGGGAGTGGTGTCGGTGGCCGTGGCGGTGGCGTCAGTGGCAGTGGGCTCCATGTGACCACTGTATTTGACTAGTTAAGCAAGCAGTGGTGTGATGCTTGCTTAACTAATTAAGTATGAGGTGGTCATATGTCTCCCCGAGCACCCGCACCGGACGGATTCGAGCACGCTGTCGCCGATGTCGGCGGGGTCCGGCTCCACTACGTGACCGGCGGATCCGGCCCCGCCCTGGTCCTCATCCACGGCTGGCCCTTCAGCTGGATCGAGTGGCGGGCGCTGATGCCATTGCTCGCGGCACGGGGCTTCACGGTCATCGCGCCCGACCTACGAGGATCCGGCGACTCACAGATCCCGGCCGACCACTGGACCAAGCGCGAGGAGGCCGAGGACCTCCACCGCCTGCTGAGGCACCTGGGCCACGACCGGGCCTACGTGGTCGGCACCGACGTCGGCGCGATGACCGCCCACGCCTGGGCCCAGAGCCATCCCGACGACGTGGTCCGGCTGGTGCTCGGCGAGGCGTTTCTGCCCGGCTACGGCCTGGAGGAGCACATGAACCCCGCCACCGGCGGCTCGTGGCACTTCGGCTTCCACGCCCAGAGCGGCCTGGCCGCCATGCTCACCGCCGGCAAGGAGGAGCAGTACCTGTCCGGCTTCTGGTCGATGATGACCGGCGGCGGCATCACCGCCACCGACCGCGCCGACCTGCTGCGCACCCACACCCGCCCCGACGCGATGCGCGGCGGCTTCGAGCACTACGCCACCCTCGTCCAGGACGGGCAGGCAGCCCGCGCCGGCGGTCGGCTGCCCATGCCCGTCCTGGTCCTGAACGGCGAACACGGCCTACCCCAGGACGTGTTGCTCAAGGGCGCCCGCGCGGCCGCGGCCGACGTGCGCCACGACACCGTCCCCGGAGCCGCGCACACCTTCGCGGCCGACAACCCGTCCTGGACGGCCGACCGGCTCGCCCGGTTCTTCACCACCACCCCCGCCGCCTGAACCCCGTCACCTGACCCCCGCCGCCTGATCCGCGGCGCGACACAGCACACGGAGCACTCTCATGCAGATCCTCGTCATCGGCGCCACCGGCTACGCGGGCCGCCGGGTCTCAGCCGCCCTCGCCCGCGCCGGACACACCGCCCGGGCCTGGACCCGCTCCCGAGACAAGGCCGAACCCCTCCCCGCCGACGGCGCACACGTCGTCGACACCCCCGCGGAGGCGCTCGAGCGCGCCGATGTCGTCCTCACCATGCTGTACGACGGCCCC
>NZ_JAPWHT010000189.1:0-18548 GCF_027270795.1 Streptomyces sp. ActVer | reverse complement strand
CCCGGAGCCTCCGGTGCGGGCACGCCCCCGGTACCGGGCGCGACGGATCCCGAGGGGCCGCACCACCCGGCCCGGTGAACCCACGGAGGCGTACCGAACCGGTGCGCCTCCGTCGCGTGGGATGCGGTGACGGGCCGCGCCCCGGACAATCGGGGAGGAGACACCGTCCGCGGACCCGCACGGCCGGAACCGAGCCCGAACGAGCCCCGACGCTCCCGCCGGTTTTCCGGTGTCCCCGGCGCCCGGCGCGCAACGCCGTCGGGCGGGGACCTCGACGTTTGGGCATCCTCGCCGGGGGGACGCGGAAGGCCCCGAAGGATGACTCCGCCGGAGGCGCCCCATGAGCCGACCTCGTGTCGTGATCGTCGGAGCAGGATTCGCCGGGTACCAGACGGCGCGCACCCTCTCCCGGCTGACCCGGAACAAGGCCGACATCGTCCTGCTGAACCCCACGGACTACTTTCTCTACCTTCCTCTGCTGCCCCAGGTCGCCGCCGGTGTCCTGGAGCCGCGCCGCGTCACCGTCTCGCTGACGGGCACCCTGCCGGGCGTACGGCTGGTGCTGGGCGAGGCCGACGACATCGACCTCGAAGCGCGGACCGTGCACTACACCGACCCCGAGGGCGACGGCGGCACCCTGTCGTACGACCGGCTCGTACTGGCCGTCGGCAGCGTCAACAAACTGCTGCCCGTGCCCGGTGTCGCCGAGCACGCGCACGGCTTCCGGGGACTGCCCGAGGCGCTGTACCTGCGTGACCACGTGACCCGGCAGATCGAACTCGCGGCCGCCGCCGACGACTTCAAGAACTGTTCCGCGCGCTGCACCTTCGTGGTGGTCGGCGCGGGATACACCGGCACCGAAGTCGCCGCGCAGGGACAGCTGTTCACCGATCAGCTGGTGCGCAGGCAGCCGCTCCGGGAGGGGCTGCGGCCGCGGTGGCTGCTGCTCGACATCGCTCCGCGTGTGCTGCCCGAGCTCGACGAACGGCTGTCGACCACCGCCGACCGGGTGCTCCGGGAGCGCGGTGTCGACGTGCGCACCGGGACGTCCGTCGAGGAGGCCACGTCGACCGGAGTGCGGCTGAGCGACGGGGAGTTCGTCGACACGCGGACCCTTGTGTGGTGCGTGGGCGTGCGGCCCGATCCACTGGTGGCCGGTATTGGGCGGCCGATGGAGCGCGGCCGGCTGCTCGTCGACCCGTACCTCCAGGTCCCGGGCCACCCCGAGGTGTTCGCCTGTGGTGACGCTGCCGCCGTGCCCGATCTGGAGAAGCCGGGGGAGTACACGGCGATGACCGCGCAGCACGCCTGGCGGCACGGCAAGGTCGCGGGTCACAACGTGGCCGCCTCGTTCGGTGTCGGCACCCGGCGGGCCTACCGCCACCGCGACCTGGGCTTCGTCGTCGACCTCGGCGGGGTGAAGGCCGCCGCCAACCCGCTCGGCGTCCCGCTGCCCGGGCCGCTCGCCGGAGTCGTCACCCGCGGCTACCACCTCGCCGCGATGCCCGGCAACCGGGTCCGGGTCGCCGCCGACTGGATCCTGGACGCCGTACTCCCGCGCCAGGGCGTCCAGTTGGGCCTCGTCCGCTCCTGGTCGGTGCCGCTGGAGTCCGCTTCACCGGAGCTGGCGCGGGTGGCCGGCGGCCCGGAGAAGCGAGTGGCTGCCGCCAATGGAGCCGCGACGCCTGCGGGTTCCGGCCCCGGAAGCCCCGGGGCGTCCGCGGCCAGGACGTCCGCCGTGCGAGACCCGGGCAACCGCCCGGTCCCCACATCGGACGACCACACGGTCCGGGATCCCAGCCGCCCGGGCACCGATGCCGACAAGCCCGCCGCCCCCGGCCCCCTACGCCCTGTCGAAGGAGAGTCATGAACACCCGTCAACTAACCGAACTGGGGCAGCAGTTGCGCGTGGACAGCGTCCGCGCGGCCGCCGCGGCGGGATCCGGGCATCCCACCTCCTCGATGTCCGCCGCCGACCTCCTGGCGGTCCTGTTCGCCAACCATCTGCGCTACGACTTCGACCGCCCCGCCCACCCCGGCAACGACCGCTTCATCCTGTCCAAGGGACACGCCTCGCCGCTGCTGTACGCCGCGTACAAGGCGGCCGGGGCGATCAACGACACCGAGCTGATGACGTTCCGCAGGCTCGGCAGCCGCCTCGAAGGGCACCCGACACCGCGCCGGCTGCCGTGGGTCGAGACGGCCACCGGATCGCTCGGGCAGGGGCTGCCCGTCGGCGTGGGCATCGCGCTGTCCGGCAAGCGGCTCGACCGGGTCGGCTACCGGGTGTGGGTGCTGTGCGGCGACAGCGAGATGGCCGAGGGCTCCGTCTGGGAGGCGGCCGAGCACGCCGGATACGAGCATCTCGACAACCTCACCGCGATCGTGGACGTCAACCGGCTCGGCCAGCGCGGCCCCACCCGGCACGGCCACGACCTCGACGCGTACGCCCGCCGCTTCCAGGCCTTCGGCTGGCACACCGTCGAGGTCGACGGCCATGACGTGGACGCGATCGACCGCGCGTACCGCGAGGCGGTCTCCACCGTCGGACAGCCGACCGCGATCATCGCCCGCACCCTCAAGGGCAAGGGCGTCGCGTCCGTCCAGGACCGGGAGGGCCTGCACGGCAAGCCGCTGCCCGACGCCGAAGAGGCGATCCAGGAACTCGGCGGGGTGCGCGACCTCCGCATCGAGGTCCGGCAGCCGCCCGCCGCCCGCATGCTCCACGCCGTACGCGCCGGGCACCTGGAACTGCCGCGCTACGAGACCGGTGACGAGGTCGCCACCCGCAACGCCTACGGGCAGGCGCTCGCCGCGCTCGGCACCGCGCGCGGAGACGTCGTCGCCCTCGACGGCGAGGTGAGCGACTCGACGCGCGCCGAGTTCTTCGCGAAGGAGCACCCCGACCGGTTCTTCGAGTGCTACATCGCCGAACAGCAGCTCGTCGCGGCCGCCGTCGGACTCGCCGCGCGCGGCTGGGTGCCGTACGTGTCGACCTTCGCCGCCTTCCTCACGCGCGCCCACGACTTCGTCCGGATGGCGTCCGTCAGCGGAGCCGGCATCAACCTCGTCGGCTCCCACGCGGGCGTCGCCATCGGGCAGGACGGGCCCTCGCAGATGGGTCTTGAGGACCTGGCGATGTTCCGGGCGGTGCACGGCTCGACCGTGCTCTACCCGTGCGACGCCAACCAGACCGCCAAGCTCGTCGCCGAGATGGCGGGCTGCGAGGGCGTCCGCTATCTGCGCACCTCGCGCGGCGAGATGCCGGTCCTGTACGGCCCGAACGAGGACTTCCCGGTCGGCGGCAGCAAGGTGCTTCGGGTCTCCCCGCAGGACCGGCTCACCGTCGTCGCCGCCGGAGCGACCGTGCACGAGGCACTGAAGGCCGCGGACGCGCTGGCCGCCGACGGCATCTCCGTGCAGGTCATCGACCTGTACTCGGTCAAGCCCGTCGACCGTCGTGCCCTGCGCGAGGCCGCCGAGCGCACCGGATGCCTGCTGACCGTGGAGGACCACCACGAGGAGGGCGGCCTCGGCGACGCGGTCCTCGACGCCTTCCTCGACGGGCGCCCCGTGCCCCGGCTGGTCCGGCTCGCCGTGCGCACCATGCCCGGCTCGGCCTCGCCCGAGGAGCAGCTGCACGCCGCCGGCATCGACGCCGAGTCGATCGCGGCGTCGGCGAAACTGCTGGTGGAGAACGCGATCGTGCGATGACGCGCCCCGCCCGGTACCTGCGATGACGCATCCCGCCCGGTACCTGCGATGACGCGTCCCGACCGGTCCGTACGGGACACGGACGTCCGGAAGGAGTGACCATGGCCGGCACACGGTCCGTACGGGCCGGGCGGCGGACCGTCGAGGTCCACCGGCCCGACAAGGTGCTGTTCCCCGGCGACGGTTCGGCGAAGGAGTACACGAAGGCCGACCTGGTCGCGTACTACCGGGAGGTCGCCCCGTACATGCTGCCGCACCTGCGGGGGCGGCCGCTGATGCTGGAGCGGTACCCGGACGGGCTCGGCGGGCCCCGGTTCATGCAGAAGAACGTCCAGGACCACGACCCGGACTGGGTCAGGCGGGTCGAGGTGGCCAAGGAGGGCGGCACCGTCGTCCACCCCGTGTGCGACGACACCGCGACCCTCGTCCACCTCGCGGACAAGGCCTGTCTGACCCTGCACCGATGGCTGTCGCGGATCTCGCCGGACGGCCGGGTCGACCGTCCCGACCGGCTGGTCTTCGACCTCGACCCCTCCGGCGACGACTTCGGGCCGGTGCGCGAGGCCGCCCGGCTGCTCGGCGAGCTGCTCGACGAACTCCGGCTGCCGTCCGCCCTGATGACCACCGGATCCCGCGGACTGCACGTCGTCGTGCCGCTCGACGGACGGCACGACTTCGACGAGGTACGAGGGTTCGCCAAGGCCGTCGCCGGCACCCTCACCGAGGCACACCCCGAGCGGCTCACCACGGCCGCCCGCAAGAAGGACCGCGGCGACCGCCTCTACCTTGACATCCAGCGCAACGCCTACGCCCAGACCTCGGTCGTCCCCTTCAGCGTCCGGGCCAAGCCCGGCGCCCCGGTCGCCACCCCGCTCACCTGGGAGCAGCTCGACGACCCCGGACTCGGCCCGCGCCGATGGACCGTCGCGGACGCCGTCGAGCAGGCCCGCACCAACCCCTGGGAGGGGCTGCTCCGCAGGGGGCGCGCGCTCGGTCCGGCCCGCCGCCGGCTGAACGCGCTGCGCGGCTGAGGCCCGTACCGGCCGGGGACGAACAACCGGCCGAGGAACGCATCGTTGGAGGTTTGGCCAACGTCCGCCGGGCCACTCGGATTCCGAGGTGGCCATGTCGAACACAAACAACACATCAGGTTCACAGAGTTCATCGAACTCATCCAAGAGCAAGCAGAAAGACGCGGCGGACGAGGACGTGCCGAGCCCCATGGAGGTGCTGCGCAACGCGCGCACCCAGCTCTCGGAGCTGACCGGAATGGTGGCCGAGTCCGTGTCGTCCTTCGAACGCACGGAGGACGGCTGGACGTTGCAGATCGAGGTCCTGGAACTGGTCAGGGTCCCCGACACGATGAGCCTGCTCGCCAGTTACGAGGCGACCTGCGACCTCCAGGGCGAGCTCACCGGCTATCGGCGTGTCCGCCGTTACGAACGCGGGAGGTCCGACTCCAACAGGCCCGGCGGCCGGTAGGCCACGGCCCCCTTTCTCCCGCTTCGCTCACACACCCGACAACAGACAAGGAGGCACGGTCGGCATGACCGTTGTCCCGGCACAACAGAGTGGCGGCGGAGGCGGCACCAGCGGCCTCTACGACGTCCTGGAACTCGTCCTGGACCGAGGGATCGTCATTGACGCATTCATCCGGGTCTCCCTCGTCGGAATCGAGATCCTGAAGATCGACGTGCGCGTCGTCATCGCCAGCGTCGACACCTATCTGCGCTTCGCGGAGGCGTGCAACCGGCTCGACCTGGAGGCCGGATCCAAGCGCAGCCCCGGACTCCCCGACCTGGTCGGCGAGATCACCGAGTCCGGCGCGCGAGGCAAGTCGAAGGGGGCGCTGTCCGGCGCCGCCGAGACCATCTCCGACGCGTTCAAGCAGTCCCGTGAGGAGAGCCAGGCCGAGTCCAGGCCGCGCGCCCGCAAGTCCACCGCGGCACGCCGGAAGGAGGAGCAGGAGTGAGTACGTACGTCTACGGCATCACGACCGGATCGCATCCTTCGCTCCCCGACGGCATGGAAGGCGTCGGCGAGCCGGCCCGGCAGGTGCGCATCATCAAGGAGGGCGACCTCGCCGCGGTCGTCAGCGACGCGCCCGAGGGGCTGCGGCCCAAGCGCAGGGACCTGCTCGCCCACCAGAACGTGCTGGCCGAGACCGGCGCGGCCGCCTCGGTGCTGCCCATGCGGTTCGGCAGCGTCTCACCGGACGACGCGGCCGTGGCCGGGGTGCTCGCCGAGCGCGCCGACCACTTCAAGGAGCGCCTGGAGGCGCTGTCGGGCAAGGTCGAGTACAACGTCAAGGCGACGCACGACGAAGAGGCCGTACTGCACCGGGTGATGTCCGAGAACCCGGAGGTCCGGTCGCTCACCGAGGCCAACCGTCAGGCGGGCGGCGGCAGTTACGACGACAAGCTGCGGCTCGGCGAGGTCGTGGTCGCCGCCGTGCAGCACCGCGAGGCGGAGGACGCCGCCGAGCTTCAGCGCGCCCTGGAACCGGTCGCCGCCGCGGTGAGCGTCGGACCGGAGTCCACGGGGTGGCTGGCCAACCTGTCGTTCCTCGTGGAGCGCGCGTCGGCCGAGGACTTCATCGCCGCGGTCGAAGAGGTCCGCAAGGCGCAACCGCATCTGGAGGTGCGGCTCCACGGGCCGCTGCCGCCCTACAGCTTCGTCGAACCCGGGCCGTCCGAGCCCGCCGAGACACACCACTGAGAGCCGAGAGAGCCGACACAGAGGAGTCGAGGACATGGGGCTGATCGGAGAGGTCCTGATGCTGCCGTTCGCCCCCGTTCGCGGCAGCCTCTGGGCCATGCAACAGGTAGTGGCGGAGGCAGAGCGCCAGTACTACGACCCGGCGGCGGTCCGTGCCGAACTGGCTCGCCTCGAGCAGCGGCTCGAGGCGGGCGAGATCGACGACGCGGAGTTCGACCGCATGGAAGACGAGCTCCTGGACAGGCTGGAGATCGCCATGACCAGGGGCACCGGAACAGGCAACAACGGGACGACACGATGAATCGATTGGGACTGGGCCTCGCGGTAGGGGCCGGCTACGTCCTCGGGCGTACCAAGAAGATGAAACTGGCGTTCGCCGTCGGCACGATGGTGGCCGGCAAACGGATGCACCTGAGCCCGCGGGCGCTCGCGGATCTGGTGTCCGGGCAGCTGCAGAACAACCCGCAGTTCAAGGAGATCGGGGACCAGCTGCGCGAGGACCTGCGAGGCGTGGGCAAGGCCGCGTCCGGAGCTCTCGTCGAGCGGCAGATCGAGGGTCTCGCCGACCGGCTGCACGGACGCACCGCACAGGTACGGGACCAGCTCTCGGGCGTGGTTCCGGATGTGCCCGGCGCCGGCGGCAGGCTCCGCGGTGACCGGGAGGACGAGCCCGAGGACGAGTACGAGGACTACGACGAGTACGACGACGTCGCGGAGCGGGAGTCCGCCGAGGACGTCGAGAGCGCCGAGGACGAGGAACGGCCACGGCCGCGCAAGAGGGCCCCGGCCAGGAAGGCCGCGAAGGAGGCGCCCGCCAAGAAGTCCGCCGAGAAGCGGAGCCCCCGCAAGGAGGCCCCGGCCAAGAAGACGGCGGCCAGGGCCGCGAAGAAGGCTCCCGCGAAGAAGACGGCCGCGGCGAGGACCGCCGGGCGCAGCGCCTCGCGGGGCCGGCTGCCGAGGGGAGGCGGCGACAATGACTGACACCCTCGGATCCGCGACCAAGCACGCGACCACGCACGCGAAGGACAACCCGCTCACCTCGGTCGCCCAGAGCGCGGCGGCCGACCGGCTCAAGGCGGAGGTCCAGGCGTATCTGGGCGCCCAGGCCCAGAAGCTGCTGGTCGGCGTCGGGCACAGGCTCGGTGCGACGACCGGCAAGCTCAACGACATCGCCGAGGGCAACAGTCCGGGCTTCGCCAAGCTGGCCCTCGACGGCGGCCGCAAGCTGGCCGAGGGCAAGGGGCCGCTGAGGTCCGCCGTGGAACTCGGCGCGGGCCGGGCCAAGGACAGCGTCGTCGGCGCGTTCAAGAACCTGACCGGCGGCAAGGGCAAGCGCAAGGGCGGCGCGGGCAAGAAGCCCACGGTCATCCTCGAGTACGTCGACGTCGGCGTGCCGCTGCGTACGGCCTACGACCAGTGGACCCAGTTCCAGGACTTCAGCACCTTCGCGAAGGGCGTCAAGAGCGCGAACCGCGGCGACGACACCACCTCGGACTGGCAGATGAAGATCTTCTGGTCCAACCGGAGCTGGAAGGCGAAGACCACCGACCAGGTGCCCGACGACCGCATCTCCTGGACGTCCGAGGGTGCCAAGGGCACGACGAAGGGTGTCGTCTCCTTCCACTCCCTCGCCGAGAACCTCACCCGGGTCCTGCTGATCGTCGAGTACTACCCCAAGGGCCTGTTCGAGAAGACCGGCAACATCTGGCGCGCCCAGGGCCGCAGGGTCCGGCTCGACCTCAAGAACTTCGCCCGCTTCATCACGCTCAAGGGCGAGGCGAGCGACAGCTGGCGCGGCGAGATCCGCGACGGCGAAGTGGTCGTCACCCACGAGGACGCGCTCGCGGAGGAGGAGGCCGAGGACACCGAGGCGTCCGACGAGCTCGACGACGGCGAGGAGACCGAAGCCGCCGACGAGACCGAGGCGGCCGACGAACTCCCCGAGGACGAGGAGATCCCCGAGGACGAGGAGGCCCCGGAGGGCGAGTACGAGGAGGAGGACCAGGAGGCGTACGACGACGAGCACGACGCGTACGCCGAGGACGAGGAACTGCCCGAGGAAGAAGTGGACGAAGAGGAGGCCGAGGCCGCCGAGCCCCGGAGCCGCCGATGACCACGGCCCAGCGCTTCCCCGACGCCTACGGCCAGCAGGGCAGCAGCGCCAACCTCGCCGACATCCTCGAACGGGTACTCGACAAGGGCATCGTGATCGCGGGCGACATCCGCATCAACCTGCTCGACATCGAGCTGGTCACCATCAAACTGAGGCTCATCGTGTGCTCCGTCGACAAGGCGAAGGAGATGGGCATCGACTGGTGGGAGTCCGACCCGGAGCTGTCCTCGAACGCGCGCCGCAACGAACTCTCGCGGGAGAACGCCGAGCTGCGCGCGCACGTCGCCGAACTGGAACGCGGTCGTGAGGTCGCCCCCGCGCGTGAGCGCGAACCCACGGAGGAGGAAGCTCAGGGATGAGTGGTCTGCGCTACGTCTACGCCGTCTGCCGCCCCTTCGGCACGCCGCTGTCGGCGCAGTTGACGGGCGTCGCGGGTGTTCCGCCCAAGCAGTTGACCCACCACGGCCTCGTCGCCGTGGTGGGTCATGTGCCGGAGGAGGACTTCGCGGAGGGGCCGCTGCGGGCCCATCTGGAGGACCTGGACTGGCTCAGTGCGACCGCGCGGGCGCACCAGAACGTGATCGACGCGCTCACCGTCGTCACCTCGCCGCTGCCGCTCCGGCTCGCCACCGTGTTCATGGACGACAGCGGCGTCCGCACGATGATGGAACAGCGCGAGGAGACCTTCCTGCGCACGCTCGACCGGCTCGACGGGCGGGTCGAATGGGGAGTGAAGGTCTACGTGGAATCCCCGGAATCCCCCGAGAATCCGGATTCCCGGCCGGCGCCCGCTCCCGCCAAACCCGTTTCGGGGCGCGACTATCTGAGGCAGCGGCGCGGTCGGCACAGGGCGAACGAGGAGAAATGGGAACAGGCCGAGGAATTCTCGCGCCGACTGCACGAAACCCTTTCCGGGTATGCGGAGGGCACCCGGATCCACGCGCCACAGAACGCGGCGCTCTCCCACGCGTCCGGCCGGAACGTGCTCAACGCCGCCTATCTGGTGCCGCGTTCGGAATCCGAGGCGTTCGTGGAACTGGTGGACCGCACGAAGGACGACTCTCCCGGACTCCGTGTCGAACTCACCGGGCCGTGGGCGGCCTACTCGTTCAGCGGGGAGGACTCGTGACCGTCGTGGAACGCCGGGAGATAGCTCTCGTCGACCTGCTCGACCGGCTGCTCGCGGGCGGGGTCGTCATCACCGGCGACCTCACACTGCGGATCGCGGACGTCGATCTCGTACGCATCGACCTGAACGCGCTCATCAGCTCGGTCAACGAACAGGTCCCCTCGCCCTGGAGGGAGTTGGAGTGAGCGACTTGAGTGACTTGAGCGGCGACACCGCCGGGAAGGCCCCGCGGAATCGGCTGGACCTCGATCCGGACACTGTGGAGAAGGACCTGGTCAAACTGGTGCTGACCGTGGTCGAGCTGCTGCGGCAGCTGATGGAGCGGCAGGCGCTGCGCCGGTTCGACACGGGGGATCTCACGGAGGACCAGGAGGAGCGGATCGGTCTCACGCTGATGCTCCTGGACGACCGTATGGCCGAACTGCGCGACCGCTACGGGTTGCGGCCCGAGGACCTGAATCTGGACCTCGGGCCGCTCGGACCGCTACTGCCGAGGGAGTAGAACCACCGGTGGATACGGAAATACCGGTGGAACTACCAGCGATACCAGCGGCCCCTGGAACCGCTCGCGCTCGTGCCGCGCACCAGGAATCCCAGTAGCCACACGACGATAACTATCAGTGCGATCCACCAGAGAATTTTCACCGCGAAGCCGGCGCCGAAAAGGATGAGCGCCAGAAGCAGTACCAGCAGGATGGGAACCATAGTTTATTACCTCCTACTGGCCGGGTTTCCCGGATCAAGGAAATCAGGCCGGTTTCCGGCAGAGAATTTCCCCGTGCAGGACGGAGAACCAGGAATCCTCCTGCCGGCCCCACTCCCGCCATGCCTCCGAGACCGCGTTCAGCTGCTCCGCCGTCGCGTGGCCGCCCTCGACGGCGCGGTCCGCGTACGCGGAGGCGACCGTGCGGTCCGCCCACAGGCCGCTCCACCAGGCGCGCTCCTCGGCGGTGGCGTAGCACCAGGTGCTCGACGAGCTGGTGACGTCGGTGAAGCCGGCCGCCAGCGCCCAGGACCTCAGGCGTCGCCCGGCGTCCGGCTCGCCGCCGTTCGCGCGGGCCACACGCCGGTAGAGGTCCAGCCAGTCGTCCATGCCCTGCGACAGCGGGTACCAGGTCATCGCCGCGTAGTCCGAGTCGCGGACGGCCACGAAGCCGCCCGGTTTCGTGACGCGGTACATCTCGCGCAGCGCCTGCACCGGGTCGCCCACGTGCTGCAGCACCTGGTGCGCGTGGACGACGCAGAAGGTGTCGTCCGGATACTCCAGCGCGTGCACGTCCGCGACCGTGAACTCGACGTTGTCCAGGCCCCGTTCGGCCGCCGTGGCCCGGGCCTGGTCCAGGATGCCCGGCGCGTGGTCGACGGCGGTGACGTGCCCGTCCGGGACCAGCTCCGCCAGATCGGCGGTGATGGTCCCGGGCCCGCAGCCGATGTCCAGGATCTTCATGTGCGGCTTCAGCGAGGGGAGGAGGTAGGACGCCGAGTTCACGGCCGTGCGCCAGGTGTGCGAGCGCAGCACGGACTCGTGGTGGCCGTGCGTGTAGACGGCGGTCTCCTTCGACATGGCGTCCCCATTCCCTCGTAACCCTCGTACCGGGCCTGCGGAGCTGCTCCGCGAGCGATACGTGTCACCGTACGCCGCCATGTCGAATGATGAGACCCACGTCTTGCTATACGGACCGCCCGTGGTCAGCGTCGCTGCTGGAGCGGCCGGTACACCGTCAGTGCCTCGGGGAGCTTCCGCAGTGTCACCTCGCCCTCCACGGTGGTGACCTCGCCGTCGTAGGCCAGCAGGGTGCCGGGCTCGACGCCCTCCACACGGAGCGCGCCGACGCGGACCGCCGCGTGCGCGGGGGAGCGGGTGAGCGGCCCGGCGACGGCCGCCGCGAGGAGACGTACGGCCGGGAAGCGGCCCCCGTGCACGACCCGGACGTCCAGGCGGCCGTCCGCGAGGTCGTAGCGGCGGGCGGGCACCGGACCCATCCGGTGGTACGTGCCGTTTCCGGCGAACAGGAGCCACAACGGGTGCTCCTTGCCGCTGAGTTCGGCCTTGAGGGGGTGCCGGTCGGCGCGCAGCACGCGCAGGGTCGCGACCACTCCGGCCGGCCAGCCGCCGATCCGCTTCGACCAGCGGTCCCGCTCGCGCACCAGCTCCGGATAGACACCGAGGCTGCACGTGTTGAGGAAGTAGCCCTCCGTGCCGTCGGCGGAGAACAGGCCCACGTCGACCCGTACGGCATCGCCTTCCTGCAGGGCCTGGCTCAGGTCGCGTACGTCCTCCACGCCCAGGTCCTGCGCGAAGTGGTTGAGCGTGCCGCCGGGCAGCACGGCGAGCGGGAGGCGATGGCGCAGGGCCACCGTGGCGGCCGCGTTCACCGTGCCGTCGCCGCCGCAGACGCCCAGCACCTCGGCGCGGGCCGCTGCCTTCTCCAACTCGGCCCGCAGGTCGGCCGGTTCGCACTCCACGAGCTCGGCGCGCGGCAGGGCGTCACCGAGGGCGCGGACGCGGTCCGAACTGCCCGCGGCCTTGTTGACCACCATGACGAGGCCTTCCCCGTCCGGCAGCGCGGGCGCGTCCGCGCGCGGTCGGCCGGGCGGGGGCAACTGGTCGCGGGTCGGCACCAGGCCGCGTACGGCGAAGGCGGCACCCGCGCC
This sequence comes from Streptomyces sp. ActVer, assembly GCF_027270795.1. NCBI lineage: Bacteria > Bacillati > Actinomycetota > Actinomycetes > Kitasatosporales > Streptomycetaceae > Streptomyces > Streptomyces sp. ActVer. The sequence continues at coordinate 6,219 of NZ_JAPWHT010000189.1, read as the reverse complement.
GAACGCCGCCCCGACGAGCACGTCGCTCGGGAAGTGCGCGCCCGTGTAGATACGGGAGAGGGCCACCGCGGCGGCCACCGGGGCCACCACCGCGCCCAGGGGACGGGACTCAAGGGCGACACCCGTCGCGAAGGCCGCCGCCGACGCGGAGTGCCCCGACGGGAACGAGGTGGTGATCGGCTGGCGCTTCAGCTGCCGGACCCTCGGTACCGCGTCCAGCAGGGGGCGCGGGCGGCGCACCGAGCGCTTGCCGAGGGTGTTGATGGTGGCCGAGGCCAGGGCCAGCGAGGCGACACCGCGGACGGCAGCGCGCCGGGCCCGCGGCGAACGCGTCGCCGCGAGCGCCGCGGCCGTGCCGAACCACAGCAGGCCGTGGTTCGCACTGCGGCTCAGCTTCGGCAGCAGCGGATCGGCGCCCGGCCAGTGCCGGGCCGCCACGGCCTCGAAGATACGGAAATCGAGGGCCAGGAACCGGTCGCGCAGGGCGTGGCCGGGGCCGGTGACGGTGAGGTCCAGGTCTGCGGTCATGCACCATCGTGTACCCAGACAGGGCTCCGCCGCGCATGTCGGTCCGACGAGAACGGGTTGTGTGGCCCGTCTGTCCTCCGTCCACCGCTCCGGTCTGCCGCTCGGATCCACCGGTCGCGTAACCCGTTTGCCGCGCGCCCCGCCCACCCCGGACAATGCCCAACCATGGGACATCTGGAAGCCGCGCACCTGGAGTACTACCTCCCCGACGGGAGGGCGCTGCTCGGCGATGTGTCCTTCCGGGTGGGCGAAGGGGCCGCGGTCGCGCTGGTCGGGCCCAACGGAGCCGGGAAGACGACACTGCTGCGGCTGATCTCCGGCGAGCTGAAGCCGCACGCCGGCACCGTCACGGTCAGCGGCGGGCTCGGCGTGATGCGCCAGTTCGTGGGATCCGTGCGGGACGAGTCGACCGTACGGGACCTGCTCGTGTCGGTCGCCCAGCCGCGGATCCGGGAGGCCGCCGAGGCCGTCGACCGCGCCGAGCACCTCATCATGACCGTCGACGACGAGGCCGCCCAGATGAGCTACGCGCAGGCGCTCTCCGACTGGGCGGAGGTGCAGGGGTACGAGGCCGAGACCCTCTGGGACATGTGCACCACGGCCGCGCTCGGCATCCCGTACGACAAGGCGCAGTTCCGCGAGGTGCGCACGCTCTCCGGCGGTGAGCAGAAGCGGCTCGTCCTGGAGGCCCTGCTGCGCGGCACCGACGAGGTGCTGCTGCTCGACGAGCCGGACAACTACCTCGACGTCCCCGGCAAGCGCTGGCTGGAGGAGCGGCTGCGGGAGACCCGCAAGACGGTCCTGTTCGTCTCCCACGACCGGGAGCTGCTCGCCCGCTCCGCCGAGAAGATCGTGAGCGTCGAGCCCGGGCCCGCCGGCGCCGACGCCTGGGTGCACGGCGGCGGCTTCGACACGTACCACGAGGCACGCCGGGAGCGGTTCGCGCGCTTCGAGGAGCTGCGGCGGCGCTGGGACGAGAAGCACGCCCAGCTGAAGAAGCTGGTGCTCAACCTGCGGCAGGCGGCCTCCATCAGCCATGAGCTGGCCTCCCGCTACCAGGCCGCGCAGACCAGGCTCCGCAAGTTCGAGGAGGCGGGACCGCCGCCCGAGCCGCCGCGCGAGCAGGACATCACCATGCGCCTGCACGGCGGCCGCACCGGCGTACGGGCCGTGACCTGCAAGGGGCTCGAACTCACCGGGCTGATGAAACCCTTCGACCTGGAGGTCTTCTACGGCGAGCGGGTCGCCGTGCTCGGCTCGAACGGCTCCGGCAAGTCGCACTTCCTGCGGCTCCTCGCGGGCGGTGACGTCACGCACACGGGGGAGTGGAAGCTCGGTGCGCGTGTCGTGCCCGGCCACTTCGCGCAGACCCACGCCCACCCCGAGCTGGAGGGGCGCACGCTGCTCGACATCCTGTGGTCCGAGCACTCCCAGGACCGCGGGGCCGCCGCGTCCCGGCTGCGGCGCTACGAGCTGACCGCCCAGGCCGAGCAGCGGTTCGACCGGCTCTCGGGTGGCCAGCAGGCCCGCTTCCAGATCCTCCTCCTGGAGCTGGAGGGCTGCACGGCGCTGCTTCTGGACGAGCCCACGGACAACCTCGACCTGGAGTCGGCCGAGGCGCTTCAGGAGGGGCTGGAGGCTTTCCAGGGCACGGTTCTCGCGGTCACTCATGACCGCTGGTTCGCTCGTTCGTTCGATCGATATCTGGTGTTCGGCAGTGATGGGCGTGTGCGGGAGTCGGCGGAGCCGGTTTGGGACGAGCGGCGGGTTGAGAGGGTTCGGTAGGCGTTGCCGGGTCGTTTGTTGTCTGCGGGTCGGATGGGGCTGGTCGCGCAGTTCCCCGCGCCCCTTGCGGGGCGCCCATGGTCCGGGATGTTCGTAGAGTGGAGGGAGACACGACGATCGGGGTAACGCCATGACCGGAGTCGACCCGGGCAGCCTGGACGATCAGCAGCTGATGAAAGAGCTGGAGACGATCCACCGCACCCGCCACGACACGTTGCTGCACGGCTCGAACGACGCGCTGCGCACGCACAACGTCCGGATGGCGGAACTGGAGGGCGAGTATCTGCGCCGGAACCCGCGCCGCCCGGTCGCCCTGGGCCGGACGCGGGCGGGGGCGCGGGAGAGGCATCCGGACGCGAGCCGGTGACGCCTGCGGCAGGCCTTGCTGAGGGACGGCGGCCTCGCTGAAAGGGTGCCTGCTCTGCTGAACGGGGTCTCCGGGCGTCTGCCCTGCTCTACGGGCGGTGGTCAGTGCCGTTTCAGGAACTCCGGCACAAACGCCTCGGTGAAGGCCTTGAGGTCGTCCGGTTTGCGGCTGGTGACGAGTGTCGCGGGTCCGGCCTCGCAGACGACCACCTGTTCGTCGACCCAGGTGCCGCCCGCGTTGCGGATGTCCGTACGCAGGCTCGGCCACGAGGTGAGGGTGCGGCCGCGGACCACGTCGGCCTCTATGAGCGTCCACGGGGCGTGACAGATCGCGGCGACCGGTCGGCCCTGCTCGAAGAAGTCCCGGACGAACGACACGGCCTGCTCGTCCATGCGCAGCACGTCCGGATTGGCCACGCCGCCCGGCAGCACCAGACCGGCGAAGGAGTCGGCCGAGGCGTCGCCCACGACCTCCTGCACGGGGAACACGTCCGCCTTGTCGAGGTGGTCGTACGCCTGGATCTGCCCCGGCTTCGTCGACAGCAGCACGGGTTCGCCGCCCGCGTCGTGGACGGCGTGCCAGGGGTCGGTGAGTTCGATCTGCTCGACGCCCTCCGGCGCCATCAGGAACGCGATGCGCATGGGTCTTCCACTTCCTTTCCGACCGCGGGGTCTGTGCGGGTCACGGGGGCTGTTCGGGTCACGCGTGGGCCCTGCCCCGGTGGCTGTCCGGGGCGGCGCGGCTGATCTCCGCGAGGGCCGACTCCGGGTTCTCGGAGATGGCCAGGTCGCCCAGGCTGACCATGCCGATCGCCCGGCCGTTCTCGACGACCGGGAGCCGGCGCACGGCGTGGTCGCGCATCAGCGCGACCGCCGCCGCCACCCCGTCGTCCGGGCCCACCACGACCGGATCGGGCGTGCACACCGACTGCGCGCTCACCGTCAGCGGGTCGACACCGTTGGCGACCGCGCGCAGCGCGATGTCGCGGTCGGTCAGGACGCCGAGGAGAGCGTCGTCGCCCGCCACCAGGACATCGCCGATGTCCTGGGCCCGCATGAGCTGAGCGGCTTCGACGAGCGAGGCGTCGGGGCGGACAGAGACGACGCCTGGCGTCATGACTTCCCTCACGAAAACAGCCATGGCTGTGGGCCTTTCCTGCGTTCCCCGGCGAAGGGGTACGGCTACGTCGGCGTGACGTCGCCCGCAGTACCCCTGAGACGGCAGGTCATGCGTCCGGAGCCGGCTCTTCGGGCGCCTCGGCCCCGCTCTCGGCGGAGCGCACGACGGCGTCGGCCAGTTCCTGCGCGTTGGCGTAGCGCACGCCGCCCGGCAGCCGCTCCACTGCTTCGACGAGCGTGTCCGGCGCGTACTGGGCCCGCAGGACGCCGATCAGCTCACGGGGAGCCGCGGGGAACGACGTACGTCCCAGGTGGCGCGCCAGATCGAGGCGGACGGCGGCCACCGAGCCCTGGTCCGAGCCCGGCGTCACCGGGCCCCCGGCGACCGGCGGATCGTCGTCGGCGATCGGCTCCGGATCGTGCCACTCCTCCACCCGGGTCGGACGGCCGGACCTCAGCAGGCCCTGCAGTTCGTGCTTCATCTCCTCGTCCCGGTGGACGCTGAGGCGGTTGCTGCCTCGCTCCATGTGTCCCTCCAGATGTTCGGGGGTGGACCCTCGCGTACCCGTCTGTCGAACATCGACACGGAGGGTTTGCGCCGGGGTTTGCAGTGGCGCGGGCACCGGCTTGTGCACAGGGGGTTTGTCCGCCCGGGACCGGGAGACTCGGTCTCCGCCCTCCACTGTGATCCCCTTGGGGAAGGACAGGACCATGGCGGTGCTCGCTGTGATCATTCCGGTCCTGATGCTCGGCGTCGTCCTGGCACTCGGCCGCTACGAGGAATGGCTGCTCCCGAACGAGGACTGGCCGCTGCCGGCTCCGCCCGTGCCCGTCCAACCGCCCGGCACGCCCGACGGCGCCACGCTCAGCCACTGAGTCACCGAGCCGGGCAAGCCGCGTTTGCCCGCGAAGTCGAGGGGCAGGCGAACACACAGTGCTTCGGACAGGAGGCACGTCCGTGGGAGCGGTGTATCCCCCACCACGGGTGTGCCCGTCCGGCTCGGGGTGCGCTCCCACGGTGACCGCCCATCCAAGGCACCACTCAAGGGAGTTGCACGCACCATGCGAACTCACGCGAGCGCCAAGCACCCCCACGACGACGCCCCGGACACCGCGGAGGACTTCCGCAGGCTCGCTTCGTTGCCTCCGGGACGGCTGCGCGACACCCTCCGGGAACAGATCATCGAGGCCTGGCTGCCCATGGCGAACCGCCTGGCAGGCCGATTCCGCAACCGTGGCGAGAGCCACGACGACCTGCGGCAGGTCGCCGCCATGGGCCTGGTCAAGGCCGTCGACCGCTACGACCCCGAACTCGGCAACGCCTTCGAGAGCTATGCCGTACCCACCATCACGGGTGAGATCAAGCGTCACTTCCGTGACCACATGTGGACCCTGCACGTCCCTCGCCGGGTCCAGGACCTGCGCAACCGCGTCCGCTTCGCCCGCCAGGACCTCTCCCAGACCATCCCGGGCCGGCGGCCCACGGTCGCCGAGATCGCCGAGTACGCGCAGATGAGCGAAGAGGACGTACGCACCGGTCTGGAGGCGCTGGAGAGCTTCACCGCGCTCTCGCTCGACGCCGAACTCCCTGGCAGCGAGGACGGATACTCGCTGAGCGACGCGCTCGGCTCGGCCGATCCGGCGCTCGACGTCGTCATCGACCGTGAGGCGGTCAAGCCGCGGTTGCAGGCGTTGCCCGAGCGTGAACGGGCCATCCTGTACATGCGGTTCTTCGCGGACATGACGCAGAGTCGGATCGCGGAGCAGCTCGGGATCTCGCAGATGCATGTTTCTCGGCTGATCAGCCGGTGTTGCAGCAGGTTGCGGGAGCAGGTTCTGCAGGACGTCGCGTAGGCCCCCGGCGGTTCGGCGGGGTACTACGGGTTGTGGGTATCTGCGGGTTTGTTGTCGGCTCCGGGCCGGTCGTGGCTGGGCGCGCAGTGCCCCGCGCCCCTTTCAGGGGCGCCCCAAGTGGCTCAGCGCCAGGGCGATGTGACGGGACATCATGTCCATCGTCTGGGCCTCCGCCATGGAGAAGGCCAGGCGGGGGCCGGTGCGGAAGAGGGTCAGGACACCCTGGACCGCGCCTTCGAGGGTGAGGGGGACGCAGAGGAGGGACGTGACGTTCGCGCGGACCAGGACGGGGGCGTCGGAGGCGTCGCGGCCGAAGGCGTCCGGGTCCTCCGGGCGTACCTGGAGGGCCGTGGAACCGCCGCGTGCCGCCTCGGTGAGGAGGGGGCACGCGGCGGAGTCCTGCGCCTCCAGGTCCTCGGCTCGTACGTCCCGTTGGTCCGCCGGTCCGAGGACGGTCGTACGGCACAGCCGTGCGGCCCCCTCGTCGGCCACCACCCAGTCCGCGAACCGCCCGTGCAGCACGCGGGCAGCGCGCTCCAGCACGGCGGCCCGGGTGCCGGCGGGCCC
>NZ_JAPWHT010000188.1:0-18756 GCF_027270795.1 Streptomyces sp. ActVer | reverse complement strand
CAGGGGCGCGGGGAACTGCGCGACCGGCCCCCACCGGGCCCGCACCCGGCACACAACCGTCACCCCCACCCCGTCCCCCGCGCGGCACCCCCCACTCGGCCTCCCCAACCGGCGCCAACCCCGCGGAGCTCATACGCTCGGGTCATGTCAGAGGCGTACGCGGCCCGCCGCGACCGGCTGAGAGAGCGCTGCACGGCAAGCGGCAGCGCAACCGCGCTGATCTCCCGCCCCGCCAACGTCCGCTACCTCGCGGGCGTGGCCCCCCACGGCGCCGTACTCCTGCTGGGGAAGACCGAGGACCTGCTCGTGTACGGCGGTTCCCCCGAAGCCCCGCTCGACGAGGGCAGGCCGGACGAGGCCCTCCGGATGCACACGCTGCCGAGCCCCGGAGGCGACCCCGCCGTCGCCGCGGCGGACCTCGCCGCGGCCCAGGGCGCCGACTCCCTCGCCGTCGAGGAGCACCACCTGACCGTGACCCGGCACCGGGCGATCGGCTCGGTGGCGCCCCGGCTCCGCCTGGGCGACCTCGGCGCGGCCGTCGAGCAGCTGCGTGTGATCAAGGACGAGGAGGAGATCTCCTGCCTGCGCATCGGCGCGGAGATCGTCGACCAGGCGCTGAGCGAGCTCCTGGAGTCCATCCTCGTCGGCCGCACCGAACGCCATCTCGCCCTGGAACTCGAACGCCGTCTGGTCGACCACGGCGCCGACGGCCCGGCCTTCACGACCTCGGTCGGCACGGGGCCGAACTCCGGGCACCGCGGCCACCGGCCCACCGATCGCCGGGTCGAAGAAGGAGATTTCCTCTCCGTCTGCCTCGGTGCGACCTACCGCGGCTACCGCTGCGAGATCGGCCGCACCTTCGTGATCGGGACCTCGCCCGCCGACTGGCAGATCGAGCTGTACGACCTCGTCTTCGCATCCCAGCGCGCCGGCCGCGAGGCCCTCGTACCCGGTGCCGCCTACCGTGACGTGGACCGTGCGGCCCGCCAGATTCTCGACTCGGCGGGGTATGCGGACGGCCTTCCTCCGCTGACCGGGCACGGTGTGGGGCTCGAAATCGACGAGGACCCGCAGCTGGCCCCCGCGGCCATGGGTAAACTGGACGCTTGCGTGCCGGTCACCGTCGAACCGGGGGTCCACATCCCGGGCCGGGGCGGTGTCCGGATCGATGACACGCTCGTCGTGCGCCCCGAGGCGGACGGCGGACCCGAGCTACTCACCATTACGACCAAGGAGCTGCTCGCGCTCTAGCTTCCCGCTGTGCGCGTGTTCCGGGGTCGTCCACGTCAGTCCAGGAGATTCCGCAACCGTGGCTTCCACGAACGACCTCAAGAACGGCCTGGTGCTCAAGCTCGAAGGCGGCCAGCTCTGGTCCGTCGTCGAGTTCCAGCACGTCAAGCCCGGCAAGGGCCCGGCCTTCGTGCGCACCAAGCTGAAGAACGTGCTTTCCGGCAAGGTCGTCGACAAGACGTTCAACGCCGGCGTCAAGGTCGAGACGGCCACTGTCGACAAGCGTGACATGCAGTTCTCGTACATGGACGGCGAGTACTTCGTCTTCATGGACATGGAGACCTACGACCAGCTCATGGTCGACCGCAAGGCCGTCGGCGACGCCGCCAACTTCCTGATCGAGGGCTTCACCGCCACCGTCGCCCAGCACGAGGGCGAGGTGCTCTTCGTCGAGCTGCCGGCCGCCGTCGAGCTGGTCATCCAGGAGACCGAGCCGGGTGTCCAGGGCGACCGCTCCACCGGCGGCACCAAGCCCGCCACCCTGGAGACCGGTTACCAGATCCAGGTCCCGCTCTTCATCACCACCGGTGAGAAGATCAAGGTCGACACCCGTTCGAGCGACTACCTCGGCCGGGTGAACAGCTAACCGTGGCTGCCCGCAATACGGCCCGCAAGCGCGCCTTCCAGATCCTCTTCGAGGGGGACCAGCGCGGCGTGGACGTCCAGACGGTCCTGGGTGACTGGATCCGGCACTCCCGGACCGACACCCGGCAGCCGCCGGTGAGCGAGTACACCATGCAGCTCGTCGAGGGCTACGCGAAGTACGCGAAGCGCATCGACGAGCTGATCTCGCAGTACGCGGTGAGCTGGACGCTCGACAGGATGCCGGTCGTCGACCGCAACATCCTGCGTCTGGGCGCCTATGAGCTGATCTGGGTCGACGAGACCCCGGATGCCGTGGTGCTCGACGAGGCCGTGCAGCTCGCCAAGGAGTTCTCCACGGATGAGTCGCCCGCGTTTGTGAACGGTCTGCTCGGCCGGTTCAAGGAGCTCAAGTCGTCGCTTCGGCGCGACGAGGTTTGAGCCTCAGGGATTCGCTCCGCGCGGTTCGATGTGAGGTGCGGGTCGCATGGGGCTGGTCGCGCAGTTCCCCGCGCCCCTTACGGGGCCGGACTCGCAGGACGTAGGAACGCCGGAGGGCCCCCAGCAGGATGCTGGGGCCCCTCCGGCGTTCACCCGTACCTCCGGCGTCCCCGACGCCCGCAGAAAGCCGCCGGGGTGGCCGGAACCGTCTGGTTCCGCCCACCCCGGCGGCACGTTCCTTCTCAGTCCTGGTGCGGGTCAGGCGTCCTCGTGGGAGACCGCGCGGCGCGCGTCGGCGTCCAGGACGCCCCAGCTGATCAGCTGCTCGGTGAGGACCGAGGGGGACTGGTCGTAGATGACGGCGAGCGTGCGCAGGTCGTCCTGGCGGATCGACAGCACCTTGCCGTTGTAGTCGCCGCGCTGGGACTGGATCGTCGCCGCGTAGCGCTGCAGGGGGCCCGCCTTTTCGGCCGGCACGTGGGCCAGCCGCTCAAGGTCGAGGACCAGCTTCGGCGGCGGCTCGGCGGCGCCGCCCGGAGTGGTGCCGGGCAGCAGTTCCTGCACCGGCACTCCATAGAAGTCCGCCAGTTCGGCGAGACGCTGCACGGTCACGGCGCGGTCGCCGCGCTCATAGGAACCGACCACGACCGCCTTCCAGCGGCCCTGGGACTTCTCCTCGACGCCGTGGAGGGAAAGGCCCTGCTGGGTGCGGATGGCGCGGAGCTTGGCCCCGAGCTGTTTGGCGTATTCGCTGGACATATAGCTCCCCGGCACTGTGTCGACGTGCGGCTCGGCCGCGCGGCTGGTGACTCACTGTGAGGTTACGCAGCGTGACTCTGCCTCGTCAAGCCGAATGGTCCGGACCGACCCTTCCGTGGGAGCCCGGTACGGCTGGTGCCAAGGGGGTGATCAGGGGCGTTGCCGGGCTGGTACCGTGGATGGCGCAATTCCGACGTCCTTTAATGATCCGTCCCGTGAGGCGGAGAAGGAGGTCCGTTTCGTATGGACTCAGAGCAGGACAAGCAGCAGTACGAGGCCGGCGCACGGCCCGTTCTGGAAGCCCCCGACATCGCGCGGGTGCTGACCCGCATCGCCCACGAGATCGTCGAACGCGCCAAGGGCGCCGACGACGTGGTGCTTCTCGGCATTCCGACCAGAGGCGTCTTCCTCGCCCAGCGGCTGGCCGCCAAGCTCGAAGAGATCACCGATCGCAAGATCCCGGTCGGCTCCCTCGACATCACCATGTACCGCGACGACCTGCGCATGCATCCGCCGCGTGCACTGGCCCGTACTGACATCCCCGGTGACGGCATCGACGGCCGCCTGGTCGTCCTCGTCGACGACGTGCTCTTCTCGGGCCGCACCATCCGCGCCGCCCTCGACGCCCTGAACGACATCGGGCGCCCCCGTGCGGTCCAGCTCGCGGTCCTCGTCGACAGAGGTCACCGCGAACTCCCGATCCGCGCCGACTACGTCGGCAAGAACCTCCCCACGTCGTTGCGGGAGACGGTCAAGGTCCAGCTCGCCGAGGAGGACGGTCGCGACACCGTGCTGCTCGGTGCGAAGCGGACCGCCCGGCCCGGCGAGCAGTAGCGGCACAGAGCCCGCGTCCGCTCGTACGACCCCGAGTGCGCTTCCGCGCGCCCGCGTCCGCCCGGCTGTGCCCTTGCAAGGGGACACCTCCCGGGCCTCCGCTTCCCGACCTGAACTGCCTTACGGAGCCTGACAGATGCAGCGTCATCTCATCTCGGCCGCCGACCTCACCCGCGACGACGCCGTCCTGATCCTCGACACCGCCGAGGAGATGGCCCGGGTCGCCGACCGGCCGATCAAGAAACTGCCGACCCTGCGCGGCCGCACCGTCGTCAACCTCTTCTTCGAGGACTCCACCCGGACGAGGATCTCGTTCGAGGCCGCGGAGAAGCGTCTCTCCGCGGACGTCATCAACTTCACCGCCAAGGGGTCCAGCGTCTCCAAGGGCGAGTCCCTCAAGGACACCGCGCAGACCCTCGAAGCCATGGGCGTCGACGCCGTCGTCATCCGGCACGGCGCCTCCGGAGCCCCGTACCGGCTCGCCACCTCCGGCTGGATCGACGCCGCCGTCATCAACGCGGGCGACGGCACCCACCAGCACCCCACGCAGGCGCTGCTCGACGCCTTCACCATGCGCCGCCGGCTCGTCGGCCGGGACGCGGGCCTCGGGCAGGACCTGGCCGGCAAGCGCATCACGCTCGTCGGCGACATCCTGCACAGCCGGGTCGCCCGCTCGAACGTCGACCTGCTGCACACTCTCGGCGCCGAGGTCACCCTCGTCGCCCCGCCGACCCTGGTGCCCGTCGGCGTCGGGTCCTGGCCCTGCGAGGTCTCGTACGACCTGGACAGCACGCTCTCCAAGTCCGATGCCGTGATGCTGTTGCGCGTGCAGCGCGAGCGGATGAACGCGGCGTTCTTCCCGACCGAGCGCGAGTACTCGCGGCGCTACGGGCTCGACGGGGACCGGATGGCGAAGATGCCCGAGCACGCCATCGTGATGCACCCCGGGCCGATGGTCCGCGGCATGGAGATCACCGCCGAGGTCGCCGACTCCGAGCGCTGCACCGCCATCGAGCAGGTCGCCAACGGCGTCTCGATCCGGATGGCCGTGCTCTATCTGCTTCTCGGCGGCAACGAGCCCGCCGTCACCCACACCCGTACCGAGGAGAAGTAAGTCACATGAGCAAGATCCTTATCCGTGGTGCGAAGGTGCTCGGCGGCGAGCCGCAGGACGTCCTGATCGACGGCTCCGAGATCGCGGCCGTGGGCAGCGGCCTGTCGGCCGAGGGCGCCGAGGTCGTCGAGGCCGACGGCAAGGTGCTCCTGCCGGGGCTCGTGGACCTGCACACCCATCTGCGCGAGCCCGGCCGCGAGGACTCCGAGACCGTCCTGACCGGTACGCGCGCCGCCGCGAGCGGTGGCTACACGGCCGTCTTCGCCATGGCCAACACCTTCCCGGTCGCCGACACCGCCGGTGTCGTCGAACAGGTCTACCGGCTGGGCCAGGAGCACGGATACTGCGACGTGCAGCCCATCGGTGCCGTCACCGTCGGCCTTGAGGGCAAGAAGCTCGCCGAGCTCGGCGCGATGCACGAGTCGGCCGCGGGCGTCACCGTCTTCTCGGACGACGGCAAGTGCGTCGACGACGCCGTGATCATGCGGCGCGCGCTCGAATACGTGAAGGCCTTCGGCGGGGTCGTCGCCCAGCACGCGCAGGAGCCCCGGCTCACCGAGGGCGCCCAGATGAACGAGGGCGTCGTCTCCGCCGAGCTGGGCCTGGGCGGCTGGCCCGCGGTGGCCGAGGAATCGATCATCGCCCGGGACGTCCTGCTCGCCGAGCACGTCGGATCGCGCGTGCACATCTGCCACCTGTCGACCGCGGGATCGGTGGAGATCGTGCGCTGGGCCAAGTCCCGCGGCATCGACGTCACCGCCGAGGTCACCCCGCACCACCTCCTCCTCACCGACGAGCTGGTGCGCTCGTACAACCCCGTCTACAAGGTCAACCCGCCGCTGCGCACCGAGCGCGACGTCATGGCCCTGCGCGAGGCGCTCGCCGACGGCACGATCGACATCGTCGCCACCGACCACGCCCCGCACCCGCACGAGGACAAGGACTGCGAGTGGGCCGCGGCCGCCATGGGCATGGTGGGCCTGGAGACCGCGCTGTCCGTCGTCCAGCAGACGATGGTCGAGACCGGGCTCCTCGACTGGGCCGGGGTCGCCGACCGTATGTCGTTCAAGCCCGCCGGCATCGGCCGGGCGCAGGGCCACGGCCGTCCCGTCTCGGCAGGCGAGCCCGCCAACCTCACCCTCGTCGACACGGCATACCGTGGAGCCGTGGACCCCGCGGGCTTCGCGTCGCGCAGCCGCAACACTCCGTACGAGGGTCGCGAGCTGCCGGGCCGTGTCACGCACACGTGGCTCCGGGGCAGGGCCACGCTCGTCGACGGGAAGCTCGCGTGACATCACTCACCCCCATTGCAGCGCGGATCGCGGCGGACATCGCCGCGGAACAGAAGTCCGCGGAAGTGACCGACTGGGCCGCCCGGATCGGCTGGCTCGTCGGCCTCGTGCTGTTCATCGCGCTCGTCTACTGGCTGATGCGCGAGGGCTGGAAGTGGCGCGGCGCGCTCCAGGGCGACCTTCCCGAGCTGCCCACCGCGCCGGAAGAGCCCGGCGAGGCGAGACTGACTGTGCTTTCGATGAGTGGCCGCTACCACGGCTCCACCACCGCCGGGCAGTGGCTCGACCGCATCGTGGCGCACGGCCTGGGCACCCGCAGCCGGGCCGAGGTCACACTGACGGACGCGGGACTGGATGTCGTACGCCCCGGAGCGGCCGACTTCTTCGTGCCCGTGGCGCAACTGCGTGAAGCCCGGCTCGACAAGGGCATCGCGGGCAAGGTCCTCACCGAGGGCGGGCTCCTCGTCGTCACCTGGGAGCACGGCGACCGGCTGATCGACTCGGGCTTCCGGTCCGACCACGCGGCCGAGCACAACGAGTGGGTCGACACCCTGAACAGCATGATCAACAAGAGTGACAAGAGCGACAAGAGCGACAAGACGGAAGGCGCACGATGACGACCTCCATCCAGGGAACCGCCTCACAGAGGCGAAAGGCGGCTCCCGCCGTACTCGTCCTGGAGGACGGCCGCACCTTCCGCGGCCGCGCCTACGGGGCCGTGGGGGTGACCTTCGGCGAAGCGGTGTTCTCCACCGGCATGACCGGCTACCAGGAGACCCTCACCGACCCGTCGTACCACCGCCAGGTCGTCGTGATGACCGCCCCGCACGTCGGCAACACCGGCGTCAATGACGACGACCCCGAGTCCAAGCGCATCTGGGTCGCCGGTTACGTAGTACGGGACCCCGCGCGCGTGCCCTCCAACTGGCGCTCCCGGCGCTCGCTGGACGAGGAGCTCACCCGGCAGGGCGTCGTGGGCATCAGCGGGATCGACACCCGCGCGCTCACCCGCCACCTGCGCGAGCGCGGCGCCATGCGCGTCGGCATCTTCTCCGGCAACGCGCTGCCCGACGAGGGCACCATGCTCGCCGAGGTGCGCCAGGCCCCCGAGATGAAGGGCGCCAGCCTCTACGAGGAAGTGGCCACCAAGGAGACGTACGTCGTCCCCGCGATCGGTGAGAAGAAGTACACCGTCGCCGCCGTGGACCTCGGCATCAAGGGCATGACCCCGCACCGCATGGCCGAGCGCGGTATCGAGGTGCACGTGCTGCCCGCCACCGCGACGGTCGAGGACATCTACGCGGTCGAGCCGGACGGCGTGTTCTTCTCCAACGGTCCCGGCGACCCGGAGAAGGCCGAGCACCCGGTCTCCGTGATGCGTGCCGTGCTGGAGCGGAAGACGCCGCTCTTCGGCATCTGCTTCGGCAACCAGATCCTCGGCCGCGCCCTCGGCTTCGGCACGTACAAGCTGAAGTACGGCCACCGGGGCATCAACCAGCCCGTGCAGGACCGTACGACCGGCAAGGTCGAGGTCACCGCGCACAACCACGGCTTCGCCGTCGACGCGCCGCTCGACAAGGTCTCCGAGACCCCCTACGGGCGTGCCGAGGTCTCGCACGTCTGCCTGAACGACCAGGTCGTCGAGGGGCTGCAGCTCCTCGACCAGCCGGCGTTCAGCGTCCAGTACCACCCCGAGGCGGCGGCGGGCCCGCACGACGCGGCCTACCTGTTCGACCGCTTCGTAGAGCTCATGGAGGGCCAGCGTGCCTAAGCGCACCGATATCCAGTCCGTCCTGGTCATCGGCTCCGGCCCGATCGTCATCGGCCAGGCCGCCGAGTTCGACTACTCCGGCACCCAGGCCTGCCGCGTCCTCAAGGCCGAGGGCCTGCGGGTCATCCTCGTCAACTCCAACCCGGCGACGATCATGACCGACCCGGAGATCGCCGACGCCACGTACGTCGAGCCGATCACCCCGGAGTTCGTCGAGAAGATCATCGCCAAGGAGCGGCCGGACACCCTGCTGCCGACGCTCGGCGGCCAGACCGCCCTCAACACCGCGATCTCCATGCACGAGCAGGGTGTGCTGGAGAAGTACGGCGTCGAGCTGATCGGCGCCAACGTCGAGGCGATCAACAAGGGCGAGGACCGCGACCTCTTCAAGGACGTCGTCGAGGCCGTCCGCGAGAAGATCGGGCACGGCGAGTCCGCCCGCTCGGTCATCTGCCACTCCATGGACGACGTGCTCCAGGGCGTCGAGACGCTCGGCGGCTATCCCGTCGTCGTCCGGCCCTCCTTCACCATGGGCGGCGCCGGCTCCGGTTTCGCGCACGACGAGGAGGAGCTGCGCCGGATCGCCGGCCAGGGCCTCACGCTCTCGCCGACCACCGAGGTGCTCCTGGAGGAGTCCATCCTCGGCTGGAAGGAGTACGAGCTGGAGCTGATGCGCGACAAGAACGACAACGTCGTGGTCGTCTGTTCCATCGAGAACTTCGACCCGATGGGTGTGCACACCGGCGACTCGATCACCGTGGCGCCCGCGATGACGCTGACCGACCGCGAGTACCAGCGCCTGCGTGACATCGGCATCGCGATCATCCGTGAGGTCGGCGTCGACACCGGCGGTTGCAACATCCAGTTCGCGGTGAACCCGGACGACGGCCGCATCATCGTCATCGAGATGAACCCGCGGGTGTCGCGCTCCTCGGCCCTCGCGTCGAAAGCGACCGGCTTCCCGATCGCCAAGATCGCCGCCAAGCTGGCCGTCGGCTACACCCTCGACGAGATCCCGAACGACATCACGGAGAAGACTCCGGCGTCCTTCGAGCCCACGCTCGACTACGTGGTCGTCAAGGCCCCGCGGTTCGCCTTCGAGAAGTTCCCGTCCGCCGACTCCACGCTGACCACGACCATGAAGTCGGTCGGCGAGGCCATGGCGATCGGCCGCAACTTCACCGAGGCGCTGCAGAAGGCGCTGCGGTCGCTGGAGAAGAAGGGCAGCCAGTTCACGTTCGTCGGCGAGCCCGGCGACAAGCGTGAGCTGCTGGCCGAGGCCATCCGGCCGACCGACGGGCGCATCAACTCCGTCATGCAGGCCATCCGCGCGGGTGCCACGCCCGAGGAGGTCTTCGAGGCCACGAAGATCGACCCGTGGTTCGTGGACCAGCTGTTCCTGATCAAGGAGATCGCGGACGAGCTGGCCGCCGCCGACAAACTGGACCCGGAGCTGCTCGCCGAGGCCAAGCGCCACGGCTTCTCCGACGTCCAGATCGGCGAGATCCGCGGCCTGCGCGAGGACGTGGTGCGCGAGGTGCGGCACGCGCTCGGCGTACGCCCGGTCTACAAGACGGTCGACACCTGCGCCGCCGAGTTCGCGGCCAAGACGCCGTACTTCTACTCCTCGTACGACGAGGAGACCGAGGTCGCGCCCCGCGAGAAGCCCGCCGTGATCATCCTGGGCTCGGGCCCGAACCGTATCGGCCAGGGCATCGAGTTCGACTACTCCTGCGTCCACGCCTCCTTCGCGCTGAGCGACGCGGGCTACGAGACCGTGATGGTCAACTGCAACCCCGAGACCGTCTCCACGGACTACGACACCTCCGACCGCCTGTACTTCGAGCCGCTCACGCTCGAGGACGTGCTGGAGATCGTCCACGCCGAGACCCTCGCCGGACCGATCGTGGGCGTCATCGTCCAGCTCGGCGGACAGACCCCGCTGGGCCTCTCGCAGGCGCTCAAGGACAACGGCGTACCCGTCGTGGGCACTCCGCCCGAGGCGATCCACGCCGCCGAGGACCGCGGTGCCTTCGGCCAGGTCCTCGCGGAGGCCGGGCTGCCCGCGCCGAAGCACGGCACCGCCACGACCTTCGCCGGGGCCAAGGCCATCGCCGACGAGATCGGCTACCCCGTCCTCGTCCGGCCGTCGTACGTCCTCGGCGGGCGCGGCATGGAGATCGTGTACGACGAGACGCGGCTGGCCTCGTACATCGAGGAGTCGACCGAGATCAGCCCGTCCCGGCCGGTCCTGGTCGACCGCTTCCTGGACGACGCGATCGAGATCGACGTGGACGCGCTGTACGACGGCCACGAGCTGTACCTCGGCGGTGTCATGGAGCACATCGAGGAGGCCGGCATCCACTCCGGCGACTCGGCGTGCGCGCTGCCCCCGATCACGCTGGGCGGCTTCGACATCAAGCGCCTGCGGGCCTCGACGGAGGCCATCGCGAAGGGTGTCGGGGTCCGCGGACTCATCAACATCCAGTTCGCGATGGCGGGCGACATCCTGTACGTCCTCGAAGCCAACCCGCGTGCCTCGCGCACCGTTCCCTTCACCTCGAAGGCGACCGCGGTGCCGCTGGCGAAGGCCGCCGCCCGGATCTCGCTGGGCGCGACCGTCGCCGAACTGCGCGCAGAGGGGCTGCTTCCGGCCCACGGCGACGGCGGTGAACTGCCGCTGGACGCCCCGATCTCCGTCAAGGAGGCCGTCATGCCGTGGTCGCGGTTCCGCGACATCCACGGCCGCGGCGTCGACACGATCCTCGGCCCGGAGATGCGCTCCACCGGCGAGGTCATGGGCATCGACTCGGTGTTCGGCACGGCGTACGCCAAGTCCCAGGCGGGCGCGTACGGTCCGCTGCCGACCAAGGGCCGCGCCTTCATCTCGGTCGCCAACCGCGACAAGCGCTCGATGATCTTCCCGGCGCGCGAACTGGTCGCCCACGGCTTCGAACTGCTCGCCACCTCCGGCACGGCCGAGGTGCTCAAGCGCAACGGCATCAACGCCACCGTCGTCCGCAAGCAGTCCGAGGGCGAGGGCCCGAACGGCGAGAAGACGATCGTCCAGCTCATCCACGAGGGCGAGGTCGACCTCATCGTCAACACGCCGTACGGGACCGGTGGCCGCCTCGACGGCTACGACATCCGTACGGCCGCGGTGGCCCGTTCCGTGCCCTGCCTGACGACGGTCCAGGCGCTCGCCGCCGCCGTCCAGGGCATCGACGCGCTCAACCACGGTGACGTGGGCGTGCGTTCGCTCCAGGAACACGCCCAACACCTGACCGCGGCCCGCGACTAGCAGCCCTGAGGGGGACACCGGAAACGGTGTCCCCCTCTTCATGAGCCTTCTTCATGAGGCTCTTCGTGAGGACACTGATCATGTACAAGCTCTTCTTCAACCTGGTCTTCAAACGGATGGACCCGGAGCAGGCTCATTACCTCGCCTTCCGCTGGATCCGGCTCGCCGTCCGTGTCCCCGTCCTGCGGACCTTCGTCGCCGCCGTGCTCGCACCCCGTCACAAGGAGCTGCGGACCGAGGCGTTCGGGCTGCGGATGCACGGGCCTTTCGGGCTCGCGGCGGGCTTCGACAAGAACGCGGTCGCCATCGACGGGATGTCGATGCTCGGCTTCGACCACATCGAGATCGGCACGGTCACGGGGGAGGCGCAGCCCGGCAATCCGAAGAAGCGCCTGTTCCGCCTTGTGCCGGACCGCGCGCTGATCAACCGCATGGGGTTCAACAACGAGGGCTCCGAGGCCGTGGCAGGCCGCCTGGCGGCCCGTACGCCCGTCTTCAGGACCGTCGTGGGCGTCAACATCGGCAAGACCAAGGTGGTTCCGGAGGCCGAGGCCGCCGCCGACTACGTGAAGTCCACCGAACGGCTGGCCGCGTACGCCGACTATCTCGTCGTCAACGTCAGCTCGCCGAACACGCCCGGGCTGCGCAACCTCCAGGCCACGGAGTCGCTGCGGCCGCTGCTGACCGCAGTCCGTGAGGCCGCCGACCGGACGGTGACCACGCGCCGGGTTCCGCTGCTGGTGAAGATCGCGCCCGATCTCGCCGACGAGGACGTCGACGCCGTCGCGGACCTCGCCGTCGAACTCGGCCTGGACGGGATCATCGCCACGAACACCACCATCGCGCGCGAGGGGCTCGGTTTGAAGTCCGAACCCGCCCTGGTCGGAGAGACCGGCGGACTCTCGGGCGCCCCGCTGAAGGCACGCTCCCTGGAGGTGCTGCGACGCCTCTACGCGCGCGTGGGGGACCGGATCACCCTCGTGGGCGTCGGCGGCATCGAGAACGCCGAGGACGCCTGGCAGCGGATCCTGGCGGGCGCCACGCTCGTCCAGGGTTACAGCGCCTTCGTCTACGAGGGCCCCTTCTGGGGCCGCGCCATCCACAAGGGCCTCGCCGCCCGCCTGCGCACCAGCCCGCATGCCACTCTCGCCGACGCGGTCGGCGCCGACGTGAGGAAGACGACGGTATGACTGAGCCCTTCGGATCGCGGCTGCGCCGCGCCATGGACGAGCGCGGGCCCCTGTGCGTCGGGATCGACCCGCACGCCTCCCTGCTCGCCGACTGGGGTCTGAACGACGACATCGCCGGTCTGGAGCGCTTCAGCCGCACCGTCGTCGAGGCGCTGGCCGACCGGGTCGCCGTGCTCAAGCCCCAGAGCGCGTTCTTCGAGCGCTTCGGTTCGCGCGGCATCGCCGTACTGGAGAAGTCGGTCGAGGAGGCGCGCCAGGCAGGCGCGCTGGTCGTCATGGACGCCAAGCGCGGCGACATCGGCTCGACCATGGCGGCCTACGCCTCCGCCTTCCTGGAGAAGGGCTCCCCGCTCTTCTCCGACGCGCTCACCGTCTCGCCGTACCTCGGCTACGGGTCGCTGAAGCCGGCGGTCGACCTCGCGCGGGAGAGCGGATCGGGACTGTTCGTGCTCGCGCTGACCTCCAACCCGGAGGGCGGCGAGGTGCAGCACGCGGTACGCCCCGAGGACACGGCCCTCCGCAATGTGGGCGCGACGATGCTGGCCCATCTCGCCGAGGAGAACGCGGGGGAGACCCCGATGGGCTCCTTCGGGGCGGTCGTCGGTGCCACGCTCGGCGATCTGTCCTCGTACGACCTCGACATCAACGGCCCGCTCCTCGCACCCGGAATCGGTGCCCAGGGGGCCACGCCGGCGGATCTGCCGGGCGTGTTCGGCGCGGCGGTGCACCAGGTGGTCCCGAATGTCAGCCGGGGTGTTCTGCGTCACGGTCCCGACATCGGCTCGCTACGCGCGTCATCGGACCTCTTCGCCGAGCAGATCAGGGCGGCCGTGGCGTCTGCCTAGCGGTTTTCGTGGGCGTCCTTCAGGCGTCCCGAGTCTGAATACATCCTCAAATCCGGGGCATTTTGTCTGGAATGTCGGACTCGATGGAGGCTGACCAGGACTTTTCCGCTGTTCTCGCTGACTCCGGCGGACTTGCCCGCTAGTCTCCGACGCAGAGTGAACGGGCAAGAGCGTTGCTCGTTGCTCCCCAGGTGTGGGGCGACTAGGTTCCTCACCGGTCCGTATCCGACAGTTCGACATCCGAGGTGACGTAGGCGTGGCTCTTCCGCCCCTTACCCCTGAACAGCGCGCAGCCGCGCTCGAAAAGGCCGCCGCGGCTCGCCGGGAGCGGGCCGAGGTCAAGAATCGACTCAAGCACTCCGGCGCCTCCCTTCACGAGGTCATCAAGCAGGGCCAGGAGAACGACGTCATCGGCAAGATGAAGGTCTCCGCCCTCCTGGAGTCCCTGCCGGGCGTGGGCAAGGTCCGCGCCAAGCAGATCATGGAGCGACTTGGCATCTCCGAGAGCCGCCGTGTGCGCGGTCTCGGCTCCAATCAGATCGCGTCTCTTGAGCGCGAGTTCGGCGGCGGTGCTGCCTGACGTTCTCGGGCACCCCTGAGAACCTGGATAATCGCCGCATGGCTGCAACACCCCGGGGGACGACCCCCGTACCCCCGGACGTACGTCCGCGGCTGACCGTGCTCTCCGGCCCCTCCGGGGTCGGCAAGAGCACGGTCGTCGCCCATATGCGCAAGGAACACCCCGAGGTCTGGCTCTCGGTGTCGGCGACGACCCGCAGGCCGCGCCCCGGGGAGAAGCACGGTGTCCACTACTTCTTCGTCAGCGACGAGGAGATGGACAAGCTGATCGCCAACGGCGAACTGCTCGAATGGGCGGAGTTCGCGGGCAACCGCTACGGGACACCGCGCAAGGCCGTGCTCGAACGGCTGGAGTCGGGCGAGTCGGTCCTCCTGGAGATCGATCTCCAGGGAGCCCGGCAGGTCCGTGAGTCCATGTCGGACGCTCTGCTGGTGTTCCTGGCTCCTCCCTCCTGGGAGGAACTCGTGCGCAGACTCACCGGGCGGGGCACCGAGCCGCCCGAGGTCATCGAGCGCCGGCTGGAGGCCGCCAAGATCGAACTGGCGGCCGAGCCGGAGTTCGACGTCACCCTGGTCAACACCTCCGTCGAGGACGTGGCGCGTGAGCTGCTAGCCTTGATGGAAGTTGTGTGATCGTTTTCGATCCCATCCCACCTTTCGGAAGGCAGAGCGTGTCCTCTTCCATCTCCACGCCCGAGGGCATCATCAACCCTCCGATCGACGAGCTCCTCGAAGCCACCGACTCCAAGTACAGCCTGGTGATCTACGCGGCCAAGCGGGCCCGTCAGATCAACGCGTACTACTCGCAGCTCGGTGAGGGCCTTCTTGAGTACGTCGGTCCGCTCGTCGACACCCACGTCCACGAGAAGCCGCTCTCGATCGCCCTGCGCGAGATCAACGCGGGTCTCCTGACGTCGGAGGCCGTCGAAGGCCCGGCGCAGTAATATTTTCGGCTTGCAGTTTGCTTTTCCACAGGTCCGGCAGCGCGACTGCCGGACCTGTGGTGTGTGATGGGGGCGTACGTTTTCCGAGGTCTGGGGAGAGACGTGGACAAGCCGAAGGTCGTGCTGGGGGTCAGCGGTGGCATCGCCGCGTACAAGGCCTGTGAGCTGCTGCGGAGGCTGACCGAGTCGGGGCACGACGTGCGGGTCGTTCCGACCGAGTCCGCGCTGCACTTCGTCGGCGCCGCGACCTGGTCCGCGCTCTCCGGCCACCCCGTCTCCACCGAGGTCTGGTCGGACGTCCACGAGGTCCCGCACGTCCGCATCGGTCAGGGCGCCGACCTGGTCGTCGTCGCCCCCGCCACCGCGGACATGCTCGCGAAGGCCGCCCACGGCCTCGCCGACGACCTGCTGACGAACACGCTGCTCACCGCCCGGTGCCCGGTGGTCTTCGCCCCCGCCATGCACACCGAGATGTGGGAGCACCCGGCCACCCAGGAGAACGTGGCGACGCTGCGCCGCCGTGGCGCCGTCGTCATCGACCCCGCGGTGGGGCGCCTGACCGGTGTGGACACGGGCAAGGGGCGGCTGCCCGAGCCGTCGGAGATCTTCGAGGTCTGCCGCAGGGTGCTCGCGCGCGGTGTGGCCGAGCCCGACCTCGCCGGCCGGCACGTCGTGGTCAGCGCCGGCGGCACGCGCGAGCCGCTCGACCCGGTCCGCTTCCTCGGGAACCGCTCCTCCGGGAAGCAGGGGTACGCCCTCGCGCGCACCGCAGCCGCCCGGGGCGCCCGGGTCACACTGATCGCCGCGAACACCGGCATGCCGGACCCGGCCGGTGTCGACGTCGTACAGGTAGGGACCGCCGTGCAGTTGCGTGAGGCCGTGCTCAAGGCCGCGCCGGACGCCGACGCCGTGGTGATGGCGGCGGCGGTCGCGGACTTCAGGCCAGCTGCATACGCGGCCGGAAAGATCAAGAAGAAGGACGGAGAGGAACCGGAGCCGATCGTTCTGGTCCGTAATCCGGACATCCTCGCGGAGATCTCGGCGGACCGTGCCCGCCCGGGCCAGGTGATCGTCGGTTTCGCCGCCGAGACGGACGAGGTCCTGGCCAACGGCCGCACGAAACTTCGGCGAAAGGGCTGCGACCTTCTCGTGGTGAACGAGGTCGGCGAGCGCAAGACCTTCGGCTCCGAGGAGAACGAGGCGGTGGTGCTGGGTGCCGACGGAAGCGAGACCGCGGTGCCGTACGGGCCCAAGGAAGCCCTGGCCGAGACCGTGTGGGATCTCGTGGCGCGTCGCATCGGGTGAATGTCTCATTCGCTTCAACAGACCCGCTGGAACCGTCGGATCAGGGTGTGGGAGCCTGGCGCAGAAGGTTCGTCGTGTCGCAGAATGCCCGTGCCGCAGGTCACAGCGCTTCCGAGAAGCGAGACAGTAGCCCGGCGGCAGAGCGCGACCGATAAACTGTTCTCGGACGACGTCGGGCGCAGCCCCCGGGCGTCCGCCAATGATCAGCCAGCAGCCGCTGCAACCTCAGGGAGCGTTGTGTCCCGTCGCCTGTTCACCTCGGAGTCTGTGACCGAGGGTCACCCCGACAAGATCGCTGACCAGATCAGTGACACCATTCTCGACGCGCTTCTGCGCGAGGACCCGCATTCCCGGGTCGCCGTGGAGACGCTGATCACCACCGGCCTGGTGCACGTGGCCGGAGAGGTCACCACCAAGGCCTACGCGCCGATCGCGCAACTCGTGCGCGACAAGATCCTCGAGATCGGCTACGACTCCTCGAAGAAGGGCTTCGACGGCGCGTCCTGTGGCGTTTCGGTGTCCATCGGCTCGCAGTCGCCCGACATCGCGCAGGGCGTCGGCACGGCGTACGAGAAGCGGGTCGGGGGTGCCGCCGCAGGTGAAGAAGGGGACGAGCTCGACAAGCAGGGTGCGGGCGACCAGGGCCTGATGTTCGGCTACGCGACGGACGAGACGCCGGCACTGATGCCGCTCCCGATCCACCTCGCGCACCGCCTGTCGCGCCGCCTCTCCGAGGTCCGCAAGAACGGGACGATCCCGTACCTGCGCCCGGACGGCAAGACCCAGGTCACCATCGAGTACGACGGCGACAAGGCGGTCCGTCTGGACACGGTCGTCGTCTCCTCGCAGCACGCGTCGGACATCGACCTGGACTCCCTCCTGGCCCCCGACATCCGCGAGTTCGTGGTCGAGCCTGAGCTGAAGGCCCTCCTGGACGACGGCATCAAGTTGGAGACCGAGGGCTACCGCCTGCTGGTCAACCCGACCGGCCGCTTCGAGATCGGCGGCCCGATGGGCGACGCCGGCCTCACCGGCCGCAAGATCATCATCGACACCTACGGCGGCATGGCCCGCCACGGTGGCGGCGCCTTCTCGGGCAAGGACCCGTCCAAGGTCGACCGCTCCGCCGCGTACGCCATGCGCTGGGTCGCGAAGAACGTCGTCGCCGCGGGCCTCGCCACCCGCTGCGAGGTCCAGGTCGCCTACGCCATCGGCAAGGCCGAGCCCGTCGGCCTCTTCGTCGAGACCTTCGGCACCGCCAAGATCGACGCCGAGAAGATCGAGACGGCCATCACCGAGGTCTTCGACCTCCGCCCCGCCGCGATCATCCGCGACCTGGACCTGCTCCGCCCGATCTACGCCCAGACCGCCGCGTACGGCCACTTCGGCCGTGAGCTGCCCGAGTTCACCTGGGAGAAGACGGACCGGGTGGACGCACTGCGGAAGGCCGCGGGGCTCTAGGTCCTGCTGCTTTTCGGCCAGCTGTTTCGGCGAGGCCCGGTGCCCCCTCAGGGGCGCCGGGCCTCGCCGCTGTCCGCCCGTCGGATTCCGCGGGCAGACGGCTGGGCCGACAAATGGTTGGCACGGCCGTCGTCGGACTTCGTACGCTGGCGGCCCTCCCGGTGCGCAGGCCGCGGTTACTTCGGTGGAGTGCGCCGAGTGCGTGCGGTGAATCTGGTTCATGTACCGCTGCCGTTCTGAACTCGGGAGGAGCTGACGTCGTCGCGCCCGGTGCGATGGTTGCGGATACTTCCGGGTTATCCCCTCGCAGGTTCGAATCCTGCTGCCGGTCCTGGACCGGTATGGCCGAGTGGCCCATGGCAGAAACGCCCCAGGGGCGTTCGCGATCCGCGGCCGGCCTGATCTCGGGCGCGCGGCGGTGTCAGTGCGGTCTGGTAGGAATGTTGCTGTGAGCAGCACGGATGGGCGTGGTGAAGGTGGGGCCGAGGGTGCCCCGCCCGAGCAGCTTGCGTTGATTCGGGATGCCGTGCGGAAGGCGCCGCGGGCCAAGCCGCGGACCTGGCGGGGGGCCGCGGTCGCCAAGGAGCTGCCCGTGGCGCGGGTGCTCGTCGACAAGGGCGTGCTGCATCTCGACCGGTACTTCGACTATGCCGTGCCCGAAGAGCTTGATGCCGACGCCCAGCCGGGGGTGCGGGTGCGGGTGCGGTTCGGGGCCGGGCGGCATCGGGTGCGGGAGGGGCGGCGTGAGGGTGGCGGGCTGATCGACGGGTTCCTGATCGAGCGGCTGGCCGAGTCCGACTACTCCGGGCCGCTGGCCGCGCTCGCTCAAGTCGTCTCGCCCGAGCCCGTGTTGAGCGAGGAGTTGCTGGGGCTCGCCCGGGCCGTCGCCGATCGGTACGCGGGGAGTCTGGCCGATGTGCTGCAGCTGGCCGTGCCGCCGCGCAACGCGAGAGCCGAGCAGAAGCCGTCGCCCGAGCCGTTGCCGGTTCCCGAGGCGCCCGGGGTGGGGTCCTGGGCCCGGTACTCGCGGGGGGCCGCCTTCGTCGAG
>NZ_JAPWHT010000187.1:0-18781 GCF_027270795.1 Streptomyces sp. ActVer | reverse complement strand
CCCCGCGCCCCTGAAAGGGGGCGCGGGGAACTGCGCGACCAGCCACGACGAACCCGCACGCACGCCACCAACTCGGCGCCGCCCCGGGCTACGGTCGGAGCGCCCGCAGCAGCAGGTCCGCCAAGTGGTCGGCGACCTCCTGCGGAGGGAGTGGGCCGTCGGGGCGGTACCACGTGGACAGGTGGTGGACGGAACCGAAGTGGTAGTCCACGACCAGGTCGGCAGGGGTGGCCGTGGAGAAGACCCCGGCCTCCTGCCCCTCCTCGATCAGCGCACGGAAGCGCTCGTGGTACCGGCGCCGCTCGGCCCGTACCTGCTTGTTCTTCTCGGGACTCAAGTGGTGCATGGACCGAAAGAAGATCGCCGCGTCGTCAAGGTTGTCGATCGTCGTTACGACGACGTCGGCGGCGGCCCCCCGCAACCGCTCCTCGACAGGCGCGTCCGCGTCGGCGAAGGCGTCGAGCCGCTCCTGCTGAACCCGCAGCACACGCGCGTACACCTCATGGAGCAGGTCGTCCTTGGAGCCGAAGTAGTGGTACAGCGCTCCCTTGGTGACACCGGCCGCCTCGACGATCTCCTGGACCGAGGTGCGGTCGTAGCCGCGCTCGGCGAAGAGCCGGGTGGCGGCCGCCAACAGCCGCCGCGGGACGGGCGTGCCGTCCCCGTCCGTCGTCCTGGGCACTGCCGCCACCTGCCTTCCAGTGTTCTGTGTGGAGTTCTGTTTCCGTGGTCCGCCCGCCGTCACCGGCCACCGACGGCGGTCTACCGACCACCCTCCGACCGTGAACGCAGCTCCCGACGGAGGATCTTCCCACTTGCCGTCTTCGGCAAGTCGGGCAGGATCTCGACCTGGCGCGGGTATTTGTAGGCGGCCAGTCTCTCCTTGCAGTACGCGGCGAGTGCGGCGGGGTCCTCCTCGGCGCCCGGCCGGAGGCTGATGTAGGCCTTGACGGTCTCGCCACGGTATCCGTCGGGCACCCCGACGACGGCCGCCTCACGGACCGCCGGGTGGGTGTAGAGGACGTCCTCGACCTCGCGCGGCCACACCTTGAAACCGGACGCGTTGATCATGTCCTTCTTGCGGTCGACCACGTAGAGCCAGCCGTCCGCGTCCATGAAGCCGATGTCGCCGGTGCGCAGTTCGCCGTCGGGGAAGGTCTCCGCGGTGGCCTCGGGCCGGCGCCAGTAGCCGGGCACGACCTGCGGACCGCGTACGAGGATCTCGCCCTGCTCGCCGAAGGGGACCTCCGCTCCCTGGTCGTCGACGATCCGGACGACCGTGTCGGGCCCGGGCAGACCGACGGCCAGCGTCCCTGAGACGGGGTCGACGGGGGCCTCGCGGCCGGGCGGCACGGAGGCGCAGGGCGCGGTGCACTCGGTGAGTCCGTACCCGTTGCGGATGTACGGCCCGAAGCCCGCCCGGAACTTCTCGACGAGCGCGGGCGGCACGGGCGCGCCGCCGGAGGAGATGTTGACGAAGGAGGAGAAGTGGTCCGGCGTGACGGACGGGTGCGCGGCCAGGGCCATGAAGGCGGTCGAGGGGCCGACGGTGTAGTGGGGCCGGTGTTCGGCGAAGGCGTCGAGGACGACCCCCGACTCGAAGCGGTACGCGAGGACGAGCGTGCCCACGCTGTTGAGGCACGCGGCGAACTGGCAGACCATCCCGGTGATGTGGAACAGCGGCGCCATCGCGAAGTACACGGGCGCCTCGGGCAGCGCGAGGCCGGTCCGCTGCCGCTCGGCGTTGTACATGATGTTGCCGTGGGTGTTGGTGGCTCCCTTGGGGGCGCCGCTGGTGCCCGAGGTGTAGCTGATCAGCGCCACGTCCGAAGGGCCGAGGTCGCGGTCCTCCGGGGCCTTGTGTCCGGCCCTCGCGACGGTGAGCAGGTCGTCGGCGTCCGGCGCCTGCGGCAGCCGCTCGGAGTTCAGCACGCGTGCGTCGCCCCGGGTCTGGAGATCCAGTTCACAGCCGGTGAGCACGACACGTACGGGCGAGTCGGCGGCCGTCTCGCGCAGGTACGACTCCCAGGCCCGGTCGGAGCAGATCAGTGCGGTGACCTCACCGTCCCGCAGGACGTGGGTGACCTCCCCCGACTTGTACATGGGGTTGACGGGCAGGACGGTCGCCCCGGCCTTCCAGGCGCCGAGGACGGCGAGGACGAAGAGCGGGGAGTTCTGCAGCAGGACGGCGACCCGGTCGCCACGCTCCAGGCCACGGGCGGCGAGGTGTCCGGCGACGGAGTCGCTCAGCTCGTCGACCTCGCGGTAGCTGAGACGTCCGTCGAAGTACGTGAGGAAGGTGCGGTCGGGGGCCTCGGCGACGGCCCGGCGCAGGGCGTGCACGGGCGAGTCGGCGGGGCTGACGGGTCCGCGCTGGGCGTCGTTCAGGAGCGCGAGCCACGGCTGGGCCGCGTACAGGGAGGTGGTCACCGGCCGTCCGCCTCCCACTTCTGCTGGATGTGGTTCATGTTCGTCAGCCAGCGGTCGGGGTCGGCGGCCCGCGCCCGGTAGTAGTCGGCGACCTCGGGGTGCGGCAGGATCAGGAAGCGGTCCTCCTCGATCCCCGCGAAGAGGGCGTCGGCGACGTCCTCGGGCTCGATGGCGGTCGGCGCGAGGACGAGATCCCCGGCGCTGCCGGTGCTCGCGAGCATGTCGGTGCGGACGCCCTGCGGACAGATCGCGTGGACCTTCAGACCGCGGTGGCGGTAGGTGAGGGAAAGCCACTCGGCGAAGGCGTACGCGCCGTGCTTGGTGACGCTGTACGGGGCCGCGCCGACCATGGTGAGCAGTCCGGCCGCCGAGACCGTGGAGACGAAACGGCCACTGCCGCGCTCCAGCCAGCCGGGGATCAGCTGGTTGGCCGCACGGACGTGGGCCATCACGTTCACGTCCCAGGCGAGCTCCCAGACCCGTTCGGGAGCCGCCTCCGAGCCTCCGGAGCCGAGCCCGGCGTTGGCGCAGTAGACGTCGACCGTGCCGCCGAGGGCGTCCCGGGCCTCGGCCACGATCGTGGAGGCGTCCCCCGGAACGGCGTTCGCCCCTATCTCCGCGGCAACGGCCTTCGCCTTCCCGGCATCCAGATCATTGACGACGACCCGGGCCCCCTCGGCAGCGAACCGCCGCGCCAACGCGGCCCCGATGCCCCCTCCAGCTCCGGTGACAACCACTCCGGCACCCTGCACGGCTTCCACCTTCGGTCTCCTTCGACACGACGAGATTCAGCTCCACTGCACAGACAGACTAACCAGTCGGTATGTAACGGGGAAGGGCGACGGCAGCATGCCCCTTTCGGGGCGCGGGGACTGCGCGACAAGCCACGACGCACCCGCAGCTTACGAACAACAGCAAGAACCGCTTAGCGTGCTCGTGCCAGCCTTCCGCAATCACGGAGGTCACCACATGCGCCGCCTGTCCAGACGGAGTCTCCTCGCCGCCACGACCGCCGCGGCGGCGTTCTCGGCAAACCCGCCCACCCCAGCCGCAGCCGCCCAGGAACCACAGGAACAAAGAGGCGCCCGCCGCCTACGGACCGGCTTCGAACGCCTCGCCGCGGACGGCTACACCCTCCTCGACAACGAACGCGTAGGAATCGTCACCAACCCGACCGGCATCACCCGGGACGTCCGCCACATCGTCGACGTCATGCACGCGGACGACCGCGTGAACCTGGTGGCCGTCTTCGGCCCCGAGCACGGCTTCCGCGGCACCGCCCAGGCCGGCGGCTCCGAGGGCCGCTACGACGACCCGGCGACCGGCCTCCCGGTCTACGACACGTACCTGAAGAGCGGGCAGCCGCTGGCCGACATCTTCACGGCCTCCGGCGTGGACACCGTCGTCTTCGACATCCAGGACGCGGGCGCCCGCTTCTACACGTACATCTGGACGCTGTACGACTGCATGGAGGCGGCCCGGCTCGCCGGGAAGCGTTTCGTGGTGCTCGACCGGCCGAACCCGGTGACCGGCCGGAGCGCCCAGGGGCCCGTGCTGCACAAGGAGTTCGCGACCTTCGTGGGCCGGGAGCCGATCTCGCAGGCGCACGGGATGACGGTGGCGGAGCTGGCTCGGCTGTTCAACAAGGAATTCCTCGCGGCGCCGGTGCCGCTGGACACCGTGCTGATGTCGGGCTGGAAGCGGTCGGACTTCTACGACGCCTCGGGCCTCCCCTGGGTGCCGCCGAGCCCCAACATGCCGACGCCGGACACCGCGCTCGTGTACTCGGGGACGTGTCTCTTCGAGGGGACGAACCTGTCGGAGGGGCGCGGCACGACCCGCCCGTTCGAGCTGCTCGGCGCGGAAGGGATCGACCGGCGGTGGGCCGCCGAGGTCGGCCGACTCGGGCTGCCCGGTGTGCACTTCAGGGAGGCGTACTTCGCGCCCACCTTCTCGAAGTTCCAGGGCAGGACCGTCGGGGGCGTACAGATCCATGTCCACGACCGGGCCGCGTTCGACCCCGTACGCACCGGGATCGCGCTGCTCGTGACCGCCAAGAAGGTGTGGAGCGGCTTCGCCTGGCGCTCCGACAACTGGATCGACAAGCTGACGGGGTCCACGCAGGTCCGCACGATGATCGACGCGGGTGCGGATGCCGACGAGGTCGTGGCGGCCTGGCAGGGCGAGCTGGCGGCCTTCCGCCGGATGCGCGGAAAGTACCTCCTCTATCGATGAGACATGAGTTCGGGCCGGTCGGACCGCACCTGACGTATGGCCAACTCCCCTCCGCGGCGGGACGATGCCCGCATATGAGCGGGTTACGGGGGCCGAAGGAGGCTCGTCATGGCGGAGCCGGAAGTGGGTGTGACTCCCTACTGGGAGCTGACGTTCGACGCGGACGGGGATGTGAACGCGGGGCAGCGCGACCGGCTGCTGAAGGAGGCGCCGGAGCGGGGCGTCAAGGATCTGATCGTGTTCGCGCACGGCTGGAACAGCGACCGGTCGGGGGCGACACGGCTCTACAGCCGGTTCTTCGAACCGTTCCCCGGACTCGCGCCGAACGCCCGGCTCGGGTTCGTGGGCGTGGTGTGGCCGTCGATGCGGTTCTCGGACGAGCCGATCCCCGACTTCGAGCGGACCGTGACGGCGGCGGCCGTGGGGCCGGCCCTGGACAACGGCACCCGCACCGGTCTGCTGGAGGTCTTCCCCGGCCGGGCCACCCTGGTCGACCAGATGGCCCGGATGCTCGACCAACAGCCTGACGAGGAAGCGGCGTTGGAGGAGTTCGGGCGGCTCGTACGGCTGCTCGTCGAGCTGCACCCAGAGGCGCCGGGAACGGCGTTCGCCGCGGACACCGTGGCCGCGGCCGGGCCGCAGTGCGACCCGGAGATGTTCCTCGGGGACGCGGCGGAGATGTGCCGGGAGTTCGCGCGGGCGCTGGCGGAGGAACGGGCCGGCGCCGACGGCGAGCTCGCGGTCGGAGTCGGTACCCGAGCCGGGGCCGGAGCCGAGGGAGTCCAGGCCTCGTTCGGGCTCCCCCGGGTCTGGGACGGGGCGCATGAACTGCTGCGGCAGGCAACGTACTTCGCCATGAAGCGGCGCGCGGGCGCGGTCGGCGAGCGTGGGCTTGGCCCGCTGGTCGGACGGCTCTCGCAGGTGGCGCCCGGGCTGCGGGTGCATCTCGTGGGGCACAGCTTCGGCGGGCGCCTGGTGTCCTTCGCGCTGCGCGGGCTGCCCAAGGGCGTACGGAACGTGAAGTCGGTGACCCTGCTCCAAGCGGCCTTCTCCCACTACGCGTTCGCGGCCCGGCTGCCGCACGACGCGCGCGGCAGGGGCGTCCTGCACGGCCAACAGGACCGTGTCGACGGCCCGTTGGTCTGCTGCTTCTCGCGCTTCGACTCGGCGCTCGGGACGATCTACGCGATGGCCTCCCGGATGGCGGGCGACAGCAGCTCCGCCGCCGATCTCCGGCTGCCGCGTCTTCTGGGCAGCAAGTGGGGGGCGTTGGGGTTCGACGGAGTGCAGGCGGTGGCGGGCACGAAGGGGTTCGAGCTCGCCGACGCACTGCGGGCGAAGCTGCCCGTGTCGGGGTGCGTGAACATCGACGCGTCCGCGGTGGTGAAACACGGCGGAGCCCCGTCGGGGGCCCACAGCGACATCTGTCACCGGGAGTTGGCCCAGGTGGTGCTGGCGGCGGGCCGTGTCCAGTGACCCGCCGCCTGCTGGAGCCTGTCGTCACCGGTGCGAGGCGAACTCCACGACCTGCTGGTAGGTCGGCCGGTTCTGCCAGCTGATCTTGTTGTGCTTGATGCCGCCCAGCGTGCGCTGGTTGACCGAGTCGGCGCACCACTGGTCGCCGGCCGAGCAGAGCTCGTCGCCCGGGTAGACCTGGGCGGCGGTCTTTGCGGCGGCCTCCTTGAGGCTGTTGATCAGGATGGTCCGGCAGGCGCTGAGACTGCCGCCGCCGCAGTACGGCTTGGCGAGGCCGCCCTCCACGGTCTCACCGAGCACCGCCCGGATGTCCTTGTGGACGTAGCTCCACCAGCCGTACTGGAAGGAGCTTCCGGCGTGCGAGCCGGTGGGCCCGTGTCCGGCCGACGGGGCCTCGTCCACGGGCAGGTTGTTGGTCATGGCGGTGTAGAGGTCGCTGCCGAGACCGGGTTCGAACTCGGCCTTCACCAGCAGCGGCCACCAGGCGTCCAGGATGCGGATCGCCTCGGCGTTGGCGTACGCCTTCGAACCGGCCGAGGTCTCCTTGCGCTTGGCACCGGCCGTCACCCAGTCGGACAGTTTCGTCACGGCCGCAGCGGCCGCCGAGTCGGTGACCGGCGAACTGTTGACGACCTTCAGCAGCTTGGGCAGTACGTCCTCGGCGCGCAGGTCGGCCAGCGCCGCGTCGGCCATCGCCTTGGTGAGCGACGCCCTGGTCACCCCGCCCGCGGTGACCAGCTTCTTCACCCGGTCCTCCAGGAGGTTGCCGCGGTGGACGGAGCCGTTGCCCCAGGAGGCCGTGGTGTAGTCCTTGGCCTGTTTGTTGTTCCAGGAGATGTAGTAGTCCTGGTCGATGGAGTTGGGGTGGGCGGACGCCGGGGTGTAGTCGGCGGTGTTCGTCGTCGGAGTCCAGTTCTTCCACTCGTACGCGGACCGCGCCCAGACGGGGAACTCGGCGTCGACGCCGGTGGCGCGTACCGGGTTGTCGCCGCTGTTGTAGTACGCGGTCTGCTGCGAGTCGGCGTAGAACCAGTTGAAGGTGTAGTTGATGTTCTGCACCGCGCTCTGGAAGGTCTGCGGGCTCTTCACGTAGTCCGGGTCGTTGAGCATCTGGAAGCCGATGATCGAGTCGGCCTCGTGCATGTAGGAGGAGCGCAGGGTGGTGTACGCGACCCGTTTGCCGTCGACCGTGGCGCGGTGTGTCACCGGGCCGTACTTGGTGCGCCAGACCTGCATGCGGTACGAGCCGGCCGCGGTGCCGTCGGCGGTGGTGGGCTTCCAGGCGTTGGTCTGCTCGATCTTCTCCATGGCCGTGCAGGTGCCGCGGTAGAGGTAGTGGGTGTCGTCCTGGCACAGCTCGACCGCGTAGGTGTCGATGATGTCCTGGCCGGAGGTCGTGGCGCTCCACGCGTAGTCCTGGCCGCGGCCGAGTTCGACGTACATGCTCAGGCCCGCGAAGGAGGCGCCGCGGGCGCTGAGGCCGGGGCCCTGGATCTCCTGGAGCATCAGCAGCTGTGGCGCGAAATAGCCGGTCTGCGGTCCGAAGACGGCGATCGGGTTGCCGCTGGCGGTGCGCTTGCCGCTCACCACGAGGGCGTTGGACATACCGCGCTTCGCCGAGCTGAGAGCGCTCGCCGTCGCCGAGGCAGAGGTCTTGGTGGCCGTCGAGCTGGCCGCGCTGCCGGTGCGGTCGTAGACGAGCGGCTCCTGGGTCACCGAGCCGGCGTCGGGCAGGGCCTCGCCCTGCGGGTCGGCCGGCTTGGTCGCGTACGGGAAGCTCTCGCCGTTGTTGACGGTGAGCACGGCCTCGGGGTCGTTGCGCTCGCGGAAGGACTCCCAGACCTTGGTGCCCTCCTCGACGCCGTACTTGGACTGGGCGGCGAGCAGTGAGATGGCGTTGTTGACCTCGCCGCCGCCTCCGGAGCCGAAGAGCGTGCCGATCACGGAGGCGAGGGCGACCAGGTCGGTCTCCTTGAAGCGCTCGATCGTCCCGGCGTTGGTGACGGAGTCCTTGTGGCCGGTCAGGACGTACTCGCCGGGGAAGTAGCGGCCACTGTCGGAGGCGTCGATGTAGGCGTTGATGCCGGCGATGTAGGCCTTGACGTCGGCGAGGGCCTGCTGGCCGCGGGCGCCGTTCGTGGCGACGGCGTTGTCGATCTGGGCCTGCAGATCGGCCTCGGTGTACGGGGCCTGGCGCCAGAACTCCTGCTCAAGGCCCTGGTTGGAGGGGGCGCCGCCCGCGAAGGGTGTCAGTTTGCCGCGTCCGACGTTCCGGAAGACGTCCATGAGCCACAGCCGGTCCTGGGCGGCCGCGTACCCGGCGCCGAACTCCGTGCCGTAGCGGGTGGTGCCTGTGATGTGCGGCACACCTGTCTTCTTGTCGCGGACGATGGTGACGTCGGTGCGTCCGGCGGGCTTCAGGGTCGACTCGACCTGGTCGGCGGGGACCCCGAACGAGGCGTCCCTGAAGAAGTCGTTGATCTTGGCGTCGGTGAGTCCGGAGTAGCCCGACGCGAGGTTGCCGTAGGGCGCGAGCTGGTCGTCCGCGTGTGCGGGCTGGGTGCCGAAGGCCTGGTTCAGGAGGATCTCGGCGAGGGTCGCGTTGCCGTTCTGGCCCGCCGGGAGGATGTCCGAACACCGGCCGCCGCAGTAGTCGTTCGCGGCTGCCGCGGCCGTCGCCGAAGCGGGCTGCGCGGCGGCCGTCTGGGAAAGCGGAGACAAAAGACCGGCAACGAGTGCGCATATGGATGCGCCCTTGAGGAACTTGGTGAATCTGCGGGGAGTTCTCTGTCTGTCGAGGATGGTGCGTGGGGTACGCCGGGGCATGGCTGGCTCCTCGCGACGGGGGTGAGCCGGACGTTACCGCCGGTATCCCCGCGTTTGAAGATGAACATGCGTCACTTTTGGCGTCGGCGGGGCCGGAGGATCCCCCGACGCACCGCCGGCCGCACCGGCCGACGGCGAGAAGCAGACGGTGGACGGCCGAGAACCGTCTGGCGGGTGGTCCGGAATCGCCCGATTGGCGACTTTTTGCCGGTCGCCGAAAAACAGATGGAGCCGAATCGCGTGTCGATACGTCTATTCGGCGACGTCCTTTCGACGACGCCGAAGTGACCGAAGTACAGGTGCAGGTGTGACGGAGGTGCAGGGCGATGGCCGGCTTTCGGAGTCTGGCGAGACAGGTGCGCGACCCGAGGAGCGATCTGGCACTGCGGCGCTATTCACTGCGCAAGTGCCTTGAGAGGTTCGCTCCTTACGGTCACCGGGCGACCTGGGACCATCTGTGCTCCCGGGCCGGGTTCGGCCCCGAGGACCGGTCCCCCGATCCGGCGCGGCTCGTGGCCGCACTGGACGAACTGGAGGAGGCGCGCTCCGTATGGCTCGCCTACGAGGTCGAGTTCGCACAGCGCCGCAAGAAGGAGAAGCACGACGGTCTGCGCAGCCCCGGCAGCGTGGACGACTGGCACCGGCTCACCTGGGGCGGCTTCGGGGTCGCCTGGTGCGACGACCCGCGGGTCCACCCCCATGAGCCGATGGCCGAGGTGCTGCGCCGGCTGATCGCCGCCCTGGAGCGCGAGCCGGGCACCGTCTGCCCGGTCTGCTCGGGCGAGCGCCTCACCTGGAAGTACGACCTGGCCCACGAACCGTCCACGGGCCCGGTCTGCACGGCCTGCGGGATCGTGGTCCCACGGCCGGTTCTCACGCCCGAGGCCCTGGCAGAAGCCAGAAGAGGGCGTCTGTTGGTGTCGGTGGCGAGCTAGGCGTGCCGGGGGTGCGCCGGCGGAACCGCACCCCCGGGCGAGTGGCTACGGCGTCTTGACGTCGGTGTGGATGGCGAGCTTGAACTCGGCGAGCATCAGCGGTGTCGAGACCTTCACGTCCCCCGCGCCGCGCACGGAGATCTTCAGGCCGAGCGGCGCCTGAGGGTGGACGAAGATCTGCCACAGGTAGGTGCGGTACTGGCCGCCGCGGGTGGGTGCGATGTCGGTCGTGGCCGTCGAGTTG
Organism: Streptomyces sp. ActVer; assembly: GCF_027270795.1. NCBI lineage: Bacteria > Bacillati > Actinomycetota > Actinomycetes > Kitasatosporales > Streptomycetaceae > Streptomyces > Streptomyces sp. ActVer. Next base: position 8,635 of record NZ_JAPWHT010000187.1, on the reverse strand, counting down.
TAGCCGGTCGAGAGGTTCAGCGGGTCCCGGACGTAGCGCGCCCGGTATTCGAGTCCGTCGGCGTCCGCCTCCCAGAAGACCATCGCGGACAGTACGCCCCAGCCGTCGTGGCTGGGCCAGATCAGGCCCGAGCGTGCGTCCGGGAACGTCGACGCGCTGTCGCCGCCCTTCGCCGGGTCGTGCATGTTCCAGGGGTCGTACTGCTCCTCCCCCGTCTCGTACGGGAAGCGCACGAGGTGGTACCCGTCGCCGTCGTACGTGATCGTCTGCGCCCCCGTGTGCGCGGCTTCCCACTTCAGCGAGCAGATGGCCAGGCTCATCGCCTGTTCCTCCTTCGATCTCCGGTTGTCAGTGGCGCCTGGCACCATCGGGGGCATGGTGCAGGTGTGTGTGAACGGGGGACGCGGGTCCGGTGACGGTGCTCTCGTGCCGTTGTCGCCGGGGGCGATGGCCGACTCCGCGGCGGAGGCCGTCGCGGTCGGGGCGTCGGACATCCATGTACATCCCAAGTCCCCCTGTGGAGAGGACACACTGTCGCCGAAAGCGGTTGCGGCGACGCTTGAGGAAATACGTTCCCGGGTCGCCGTCCCCGTAGGCGTGACCACCGGCGCCTGGGCCGAGCCCGACCCCGCGGCCCGCGTCGCCCGCGTCCGCGAGTGGACCGTCCTGCCCGACCACGCCTCGGTCAACTGGCACGAGCCGGGCGCCGAGCGGAGATCGACGGCGAGGTCCGCTGGCTGGACGCGACGGAGCTGCTCACGGGCGAACTGCCACTCGTGCCACGGCTCTACGAGGGTCCGTACGACATCGGCCGCGTCCTGGAGTTCGCCTCCGGGCGCGAGACGGTCTCCGGGCAGGGGCTGCATCTGCGCGAGGGTGTCGTGATCAGGCCCGCCACCGAGCGGTACAGCCCGGTGACGGGCGGCCGGGCCGTCGCGAAGGCGGTCAGCCCGGCGTATCTGACACGCAAGGGCGGCACGGAGTACGAGTGAGGAGGGGCCCGGGGCCTCAAGAACCCCGGGCCTCAGCAGCTCCGGGCCTCAAGAACCCCGGGTCTCAAGAACCCGAGGTCCCAGGACCCAAGGCCTGAAGAGTCCGGGGGCTCAGGAGCCCAGAGGCCGCTTCAGCCGCAGTTCCTGGGCTCCTTCTCCGGCTGCTCGCGCTGCTTCCCGGCGCCCGGGCGTTCCACCATCAGGCGGGAGCCGCTCTGCCGCTCGCCGAAGACGTCGTCGGGGTTGGACAGTACGCAGTTCTCCAGCGAGAGACAGCCGCAGCCGATGCAGTCCGTGAGGTGGTCGCGCAGGCGGCCCAACTGCTTGATGCGCTCGTCGAGTTCGGACCGCCAGGCCTCCGAGAGGCGGGCCCAGTCCTCGCGCGTCGGAGTGCGCTCCTCGGGCAGCTCGGCGAGCGCGTCGCGGATCGTGGCCAGCGGGATGCCGACGCGCTGCGCGGCCCGCACGAACGCGACCCGGCGCAGTGCGTCACGGTGGTAGCGGCGCTGATTGCCTGTGGTGCGGCGGCTGCTGATCAGGCCCTTGGACTCGTAGAAGTGCAGGGCCGAGACGGCGGCGCCGCTACGGGCCGACAACTGGCCGACCGTGAGTTCGTGGATCTTCTCGGGAATCTGGGGCACCCCTCGAAGCCTACCCATGCCGTCGGCCTGCCTCGCCCGCCTTCCTTGTCACGCGTCACGCTTCCGGTCCGTTGACAGGGGACCGCAGCCCTACCATGCTAAGCAGTTGCTTAGACATTGCTACGCGGGAGGCCAGGGACATGGCAGAGCCGAGGATCTTCACGTCCGCCGACGAACTGAAGGCGGCGGCGGGTGAGCAGTTGGGGTACAGCGACTGGCTGGAGGTCGATCAGAAGCGGATCGACCTGTTCGCCGACGCGACAGGGGATCACCAGTGGATTCATGTGGACCCCGAGAAGGCCGCGGCTGGTCCCTTTGGGACGACCATTGCCCACGGGTATCTGACGTTGTCGCTGCTGCCGCTGTTCGGGCCTCAGCTGATCAAGGTCGAGGGGGTCAGGATGGGTGTCAACTACGGGACGAACAAGGTTCGTTTTCCCGCTCCGGTGCCGGTGGGGTCGCGGCTGCGCGCGACCGCGAAGATCACCGGTGTCGATGAGGTGCCGGGCGGGGTGCAGGTGTCCGTGGGCTTCACCGTGGAGCGCGAGGGGGGCGACAAGCCGGTTTGTGTGGCTGAGTCTGTGTCCCGGTACTACTTCTAGCGTCTCCGGCTGTGTGTGAGCTGCGGGTCCGTTGTGGCTGGTCGCGCAGTTCCCCGCGCCCCTGAAGGGGCGCCCCTGCGCAGCGCGAACAACCCAGCGGGCTATTTCCTGGCTCCGACCATCCTCAGGACCAGGTCCGCGTAGAGGCTGCCCACCTCTTCCGGTGTCCTCGTGCCGTTGACGTTGAACCAGCGGGCCACGTCGATGCACAGGGAGAGCACCGCGAGGGTGGTGCCCGGGACGTCCGGGACGTCGAAGTCGCCCGCCGCCACGCCGTCCTGGATGATGCCGCGGACCTCGGCGTCGACCTGGCGGCGCAGGGCGATGATCTCGGCCCGGGCGTCCGGGCCGAGCGAGTCCAGTTCGTACTGCACGACGCGTGCGGTGGTGCGCCCCCCGGCGTGCCAGCGGACGAAGGAGCTCACGGCGTCCGCCAGCCGCTCGGCGGCGCTGCCCTCGCCCTGGGCCGCCGTCCGCAGGATCTCCAGGGCCTTCTCGTGGCCGATCCTGCTGATCCGGTGGAGCAGTTCTTCCTTGGTCTTGTAGTGGATGTAGAGCGCGGCCGGGCTCATCCCCGCCCGGCCGGCGATGTCACGCGTCGTCGTCGCGTGGTACCCGCGCTCGGCGAAGGCCTCCACGGCGGCGACGAGCAGCCGCCGGGCCGCGTCCGGGGTGACCTCGGCCCACGGCGGCATCTCCGCACCGGCCGTCTCCTCCGCCGTACTCATCGCTGGTTCGCCCCTTCCACTGGCAGAACGAACACCATACCTCCGATACTGAGCGAGCGCTTAGAGTGCCCGATCAGAGGCGTGGAAAACTGCCTCAGCGCTTCACAGCTTCTCGAAGGGGTCGTGTGCGGCGAGGAGCTTCTCCAGACGGGCCTGGTCGACCCGGCTGACGATCTGCCCTGCCTCCTGACGGTCGCGGATCACCTTGGCGAGGGTGAAGGCGGAGGTGACGAGGTAGAGGACGGCGATCCCCAGGAAGGCGCGCACCCAGGTGTCGGCCTCCAGCTTGAAGATGCCGATGGTGGTCGCGACGACGGCGACGCCGAACGATAGGACCGCCTGGCCGTAGAAGGCGGCGGTGTTCTGCTGCTTGACCGGTGTCTCACTCATGCGCACCAGAGTCGGCCCACGTGGCCGCAGCCACATCCGCTCCCGTACTCAGACGCGTACTCAGAAGGCCGAAATCCCCGTCAGCGCACGGCCGATGACCAGTTTCTGGATCTGGCTGGTGCCCTCGTAGAGGGTCATCACGCGGGCGTCGCGCAGCAGCTTGCCGACCGGGTACTCGTCGATGTAGCCGTAGCCGCCGAAGACCTGGAGGGCGTTGTTCGCGGCGCGCACCGCGGCTTCCGAGGCGAAGAGCTTGGCCTTGGAGGACTCGGTGGCGAACGGCTCGCCCCGGTCGACGAGATCGGCGACCCGCCAGGTGAGCAGCCGGGCCGCATCGACGTCCACGGCGATGTCGCTGAGCAGTTCCTGGACGAGCTGGTGGTGGGCGATGGTCTTGCCGAACTGCTCGCGCTCGGTCGCGTACGTCACGGCGGCGTCCAGCGCGGCCTGGGCGATGCCGACACAGCCGGCCGCGACGGACATCCGGCCCTTGGCCAGCGCGGACATGGCGATGGAGAAGCCCTTGCCCTCGGGGCCGAGCATCGTCGAGGCGGGCACTCGGACGTCCTCCAGGACCAGCTCCGCGGTGGCCTGGCCGCGCAGTCCGAGCTTGCCGTGGACGGTGCGACGGGTGAGGCCGGGGGTGTCGGTGGGGACGAGGAAGGCGGAGACGCCCTTGTGACCGGGGGCGTCGGTCGAGCGGGCGAAGAGCAGCACGACGTCAGCCCAGGTGCCGTTGGTGATGAACATCTTGCTGCCGCTGATCACGTAGTCGTCGCCGTCCCGCACCGCCCTGGTCGAGAGGTTGCCCGCGTCGGATCCTGTGCCCGGTTCGGTGAGGCCGAAGCAGCCGACATACGCCCCCGAGGTGAGCCCGGGCAGCCACTGCCGCTTCTGCTCCTCGCTCCCCCAGGACGCGATGGTCTTGGCGACGAGGCCGAGGGAGACCGAGACGATGCCGCGGACCGAGGAGTCGCCCCGGCCCAGTTCCTCCGTCACCAGGCAGTACGCGAGGTGGTCGCCGCCGGATCCGCCGTACTCCTCGTCGACGGTGAGGCCCAGGAAACCGACGTCGCCGAGCTTCTTCACGATCGAGCGGTCGACCTCCTCCGCCCGGTCCCAGACGACGACGTGCGGGGCGATCTCCCGGTCGACGAAGTCCCTGGCGAGCCGTCGGACGGCGGTCTGCTCCTCGCTGAGCCCCAGGTTCATGGCGAGTCCTCCCGGTCGAAGGCCACGTGACGGCCGCGGCATGACTGCTGCAGCATTAAATTAGCACTGCTAGTTTATGGTTCGCAGCCCTACTATGTGCGCCATGGCCAGACCGCGCAAGCCCCTTCTCAGCACCGACCGGATCGTCGGGGCGGCCCGGACGCTGGTGGACGCCGAGGGCCTGGCCGCCGTCTCGACGCGCCGGCTCGCCGCCGAACTGGGCGTGAGCGGTCCGTCCCTCTACAACCACTTCAGGACGAAGGACCAGATTCTGGAGGCGGTCGCGGACTCCGTGAGCGCGCAGGTCGACCTGTCGATGTTCGAGGACGGGCGCGACTGGCGCACCGCGCTGCACGACTGGGCCGTCTCCTACCGGGCCGCCCTGCGCGACCACCCGAACATCGTCCCGGTCCTGGCCCGCGGCCCCGGCCGCCGCCCGGCCGGACTGCGGCTCGCCGACGCCGTCTTCGGTGCGATGGTCGAGGCGGGGTGGCCTCCGGCGCAGGCCACGTCCATCGGCGCGCTGATGCGGTACTTCGTGATGGGCTCCGCGCTGGGATCGTTCGCCGGGGGTTTCGTGGACGACGAGACCGCGTACGACCCCGCCGACTATCCCCACCTCGGGCAGGCCCATCTCCTCGCCGAACAGCAGGAGAAGATCGACGAACGGGCCTTCGAGACGGGGCTCAGGGCGTTGCTGGACGGGTTGGCGCTGCAGCTTGAGGGATTGCGCGGGGAGTAGGGGTTCCGCATGCCGCTCTTTGTCCGCGGGCCGTATGTGGCTGGTCGCGCCCACGCGGCGGAGCCGCACATCGATACAGCCCCGCGCCCCTGAAAAGCGGGGCTGCGCCCCTGCTCTACATCCTTCGGTGCTCGCCGAACTGTGCGTCGCGCATGCTGGATTCATGACCTCCTCACGTACGGGCCGTACGAGCAGTGCGCGCGCCGAGGCCGCCGGGCTCGCCGCCCTCGCCTCTCTCGTCGCCGACGAGACACGGGCCGGTTTCCTGCTGGCCCTGCTCGACGGGCGGGCGTGGACCGCCGGGGAGCTGGCCCGGCACGCGGGGGTCGCCGCGTCGACGGCCAGCGAGCACCTCGGCAAGCTCGTCGCGGGCGGGCTGCTCGCCGAGGAACGGCAGGGGCGACACCGGTACGTACGGCTGGCCGACGCCCGGGTCGCCCAGCTCGTCGAGGACCTCGCCGCCCAGGTCGCGCCGACGGCCGCCGTACGACCTCGCACCCTGCGTGAGGCGGGCGCGGGCAGCGCGATGGCCCGGGGCCGCACCTGCTACGACCACCTGGCCGGCCGCCTCGGCATCGCCGTCACCGACGCGCTGACCGGCCTCGGACTGCTCCGGCAGGACACGGGGTTCGCCCTCACCGACGAAGGGGTGCGCTGGTTCGACGACCTCGGCGTCCCCCTCGTACGCACCGGACGCCGCCCGCTCGCCCGGGCCTGCCTGGACTGGACGGAGCGACGCCCCCACCTCGCCGGCGTCGCGGGAGCCGCCCTCTGCCGCCATGCCCTGGACACGGGCTGGTGCGTACGCATCGGCTCGGAGCGAGCGGTGAAGGTCACGGACAAGGGCGAACGGGCTCTGGCGGAGCTGTTGGGAATCCAGACGGCGACTCTGCGCGCCCCTTAAGGGGCGCGCGGAACTGCGCGACCAGCCGCACACGGCCCGCAGACACAACACAGCACTACCCCCGGAGCACCCACGCCCCGCGCAGAAGTACACCCGGTCCGAAAACCGCGAGCCCTTTCCCGCAACCCCACCTAGCCTCTGGAAAGTGATGAAGCCTCTCCTCTCCGCCCGCCGCACAGAACTGCTCGCGGCCGGAGCCGCGACAATCACCGTGCTGCTGTGGGCCTCCGCGTTCGTGTCCATCCGAAGTGCCGGCGAGGCGTACGCGCCCGGTGCGCTGGCGCTCGGCCGACTGCTCGCCGGGGCGCTCGTCCTCGGCGTGATCTGCCTGATACGCCGGGAGGGGCTGCCCCCACGCGCCGCCTGGCCGGGGATCGTGGTCTCCGGCCTGCTCTGGTTCGGGCTCTACATGGTGGTCCTCAACTGGGGCGAGCAGAAGGTCGACGCGGGCACCGCCGCCCTGGTGGTGAACGTCGGTCCGCTGATCATGGCGCTGCTCGCGGGGTGGCTCCTCAAGGAGGGGCTGCCGCCGCGGCTGCTCGCCGGGATGGCCGTGTCGTTCGCGGGAGCGGCGGTCGTGGGCCTGTCGATGTCGGGCGAGGGCAGCGCCTCCGTGCTCGGCGTGCTGCTCTGCCTGCTCGCCGCGGTGGCGTACGCGGGCGGTGTGGTCGCCCAGAAGCCGGCTCTGCGGCACGGTTCCGCGCTCCAGGTGACGACGTTCGGCTGTGTGATCGGGGCAGTGGCCTGTCTGCCGTTCGCTGGGCAACTGGTGTCCGATGCGGCCGACGCCCCGCTGTCCGCGACCCTCAACATGCTGTATCTGGGCGTCTTCCCGACCGCCCTCGCGTTCACCACCTGGGCGTTCGCGCTGGCCCGTACGACGGCCGGGAAGATGGGTGCCACGACGTACGCGGTGCCCGCGCTGGTGGTGCTGATGTCCTGGGTGGCGCTCGACGAGGTGCCGGGCTGGATCACGCTCGTCGGCGGGCTGGTGTGTCTGACGGGGGTGGCGGTGTCGCGGTCGCGCCCGCGAACGACCGCCGTGCCAACGGAAGTTACGGCTGCCGCCGGCGCCGGGCCCGTCGCCGCGGCCCCGGAGACGAGTCCGGAGCCGCAGCGCGAGCAGGCCTAGGCGGCCCGGCTTCTCAGCGTGAACGCGCCCTGTCCGCAAGGACCTTGATCGATCCGAGCGCGATCACGGCGAGCCCGATGATGTACGCGGCCACCGACATCGACGTGCCCGTGGTCTCCAGCAGGAGCACCATCACGAAGGGCGCGAGTCCACCGCCGAGCACAGCCGCGATCTGGTAGCCGAGCGAGGCGCCCGTGTACCGCATCTCGGGCGTGAACAGCTCGGCGAACAGGGCGGCCTGAGGCCCGTACATGATGCTGAGGAAACAGCTGGCGACGAACGTGCCGACCGCCAGCCACAGCAGCGAGCCCGTGTCGATCAGCAGGAACATCGGTACGGCCCACAGGGCGATGCCGGCCGCGCCGAGACCGTAGATCCGGATGCGGCCGATGCGGTCGGAGAGCGCGGCGGACGCGGGGATCAGGACGAGCTGGGTGAGGCTCACGCAGAGGGAGACCGTGAGGACGGCGCCGCGGTTCATGTCGAGTTCGCGGGTCGTGTAGTCGAGGACGCCGGTGATCAGGATGTAGAAGGTCGCGGTGTTCACGGCGAACGAGCCGCCCGCGAGGAAGACCGTGCCGAGGTGGCCGCGGAGGATGGTGCGCAGCGGGGAGTTCCGCGCACCGTCGCCTTCGTCTCCCTTGTCCGTTCCCTGTCCCTTCTCTTCCTTCTCCTTCTCGGCCAGGGCCCGTTCGGCCGCCCGGAACTCCGGGGTCTCCTCGACGTGCTTGTGGATGTACCAGGCGAGTACGAGGACCAGCAGGCCGACCAGGAACGGGAGCCGCCATCCCCATGCGGCGAACGCCGACTCGCTGGTGAACGCGCCTGCGAGGAGGAAGACCGAGTTGGCGGTCACCACGCCGATGGGGACGCCGAGTTGGACGAAGCTGCCGTAGATGCCGCGCTTGCCCTCGGGGGCGTACTCGGTGGCGAGGAGCATCGCGCCGCCCCACTGGGCGCCGACGGCGATGCCCTGCATGACGCGGAGCGTGACGAGGAGGACCGGGGCGGCCATGCCGATCGTCTCGTACGTCGGGAGGATACCGATGCCCGTCGTGGCCACGCCCATCAGGGTCAGGGCCAGGACCAGCATGGGCTTGCGGCCTCGTTTGTCTCCGAGGTGGCCTGCAATCACTCCGCCGAAGGGGCGGGCGAGGAAGCCGACCGCGAAGGTCGCGAATGAGGCGAGCACTCCTGCGGAGGAGCTGCCTGCGGCCCGGGTTCGACGTAATTCGGGGGTTCTAGAGGTTCAGCCAGGGTGAACATGCAGGTCGCGGCGCTTCAGTTCGCTG